>JAGQKG010000251.1 GCA_020430245.1 Nitrospira sp. | reverse complement strand
CGGACTTTTTTGAACCGACCCGGAGCCTTTGATGAGTAATCTCATCCTGGGCAAATTTGCCCTTGAAAATCTTTATTATTCAACACTCCCTTCTTGTCTGAGACGCTTGTGGAGAAATCGACCAATTCAAGCAGGGCGATCAGGCATAGGGAAAAGTCAGAGATGAATGGAATTGGTAAGCTACAGTCAAAGATGAGAAGTTCAGGTCAGTAAGCGGAAGTTGAATGACGTCTTGAACAACGGCAATGGTTGAGAATATCTGCCGTAAGGGTGGATATCAGAAATCGAGGGCTTCGTTTACTTTTTCAACAAGTTCACGGAAATTACAAGGTTTGTCAATAATCGCATAAGCGCCAAGTCCCATGGCTTTGTGCTTGTGTATTTCGTCAAGGACGCCGCTTAGCAGGATTACTCGAGGGGTTCTGCCGTTCAGGGTGCTGTTGACTCGTTCCAATAAGGTCAGCCCACTCATAATAGGCATGTGATAGTCAGCCAGGACGAGATCTACTTGGTTTTTTTCCAACCACGCCAGTGCTTCCGCACCGTTTTCCGACTCGATGCATTCAATTCCCGAGGATTCTAAGGCCCCCCGCACAGTTCGGCGGACAGCAGGCTCATCATCTACAATCAGCACATGCTTTTTGAGAGAGGGGGAAGGTTTGTTCACCACGATGTGCTCCTCTGAAACACCATAAGAACATTCAATTTTTTCTCAAGATGTTCTCTTCGGGCAAGTAGACTCTATTCTTACATACGTAATGTGACTTGGGGAATACCCTCACCATATATATTGTGTTTATTTTTATCAACTACACAATGATTAAATATTGGGCAAATTGATGGTGGCCCAGAACATTGATGGTGTATGACAACGTATGTATTAGGTTGCCAACAGAGTTGCCCACACCATTTGGTGGTTTGGGGAAAGTGAATCGGCGTGCTGGAAGATTATGGGTGATTTATAAGGAAAGAATGTAGTGAAACTTCCCAGCTTGGGGAGATCCAGGGAATAGATTGGCCGATCGCAGCATTTTCAGGGATCTGCCACATATGTTCAATAGAATGGTATGAACCAATATTCTTGGATGTCGGTCTAGGATGGAAACGTGTGAGGTTTGGCTTCACCGAGGAACAGGCATGCGGTTTTGCCTGCAGGACGAGTTCGTTCGAAAAAAAATGGAGAGCCTTACACCTGGGTCTTTTGCAGGCAGGACTCGGATAATTGCGATTTGACTGATTCGAATATTTTACTTCCTGGCAAAAGTTCTATCCCCGGTATTCCTGACGCAATTGCCTGCTGTACAGCTAAGCGGGCGACTCTCATGCGTGGAATCGTTTGGGACGGGAGCGCTTCTTGAAGAGCGACGAACGTCACAGGAGGAATCTTGACAGAAAAGAGGTCGCCGTCAGGTGAGGAAAAGATAAAACATTCAATATTGGAAGACCCGATACGATAGGTCAATTTGAATGTGATATTGTGGGGTTGAAGGGAGTCATCATCATCAGGAAATTGCTGAAAGGTGCTTTCGACAATATCCTGGGATACGCCCGAGGGGATTCCCGGAATCCACTCGGGCATAGTTGAAGGGCCACGGTGGCAATAGCCCGTAGGGGTTTTCGCCACTCGCCAGGTAGTGCCTTCGATGAAAAATGACAGAATTCGTAAAGCCATGGAAAATTCAAGAAGAGAGAACTAAGGCTTGATCGCCCATGAGGCCTATCGATTGATTCAGTCGATTCATTAGCATACTAAGGAGTCTTGGATCCACGCAATTCCCGGCTCGAGAGATAGGTCAGGTGCTAAAAGATGATTCGGTACGGCTATAAAGTATATTCTCTTTTTCGGTCAGGAACATGTCGAAGGAAAGGAAGTTCTTCAAAAAGGATCTATCTTTAGTTTTATCAGAAAAGAGAGAAATTCACGCGTCTTTCTCCGTGAAGGGGCAATTTGTGGTATTTTAATTTTTCAATAAAATTCTTCTTATGCTAATTTTTCATCTGAAGACGGAACGTATACTCAAAATATTCCCATTCTAATGTGTGTGTATGTTTCACAGGAAGATCCGGTCCGTGCATTTTTTGAGCTGGATTCAGGAAGCACCTCTTATCGGGCTTATAACCACGTATCTTTACAAAAGAATTGGTAACGAAGGGAACATCACTATGTCGGGTCTAGGTTGCTGTCACTTGAGAAACCTGATCGGTCTGCTTGGAGCTTTTGGTGTGGTGTTGGGATGTGTTGGTGGTCCCGCCGGGCATGAAGTCTATAAAAAAGAAGGGTTTCAGGTTACTCGACCAAACCCGGGAACCAGGGTGGTGGTGAAGGGAAATCATGTGGCGGCCGTCAACCAGGCTTTGGATTGGTTGAATGATCATCAATTATTGGTGGTCAATCGGCAAGTTGTGGAAGAGGGCGTAGTTTCTGAATTGGCTTCCCGAAAGGGGCCGGAAGGACAGGCTCAGGCTCTAGGCGGAGCTCGTAAGATTGGAGCGACATTGGTAGTTTTTGTGCAAGTACAAGTAGATGAAACTCCGTTGAACTCCACGATTGAACCCGTAAGTGGTGGATCTCAACCCATGGACAAGGTTGTTGTTGATATTCTTGGGATGAATACCGGAGCAGGCGAGGTGGACTTTGAAGCCAAAGCCTGGAATTCTGACCCCCTGGTGGTCACTGATCAGGTCATTCAGGATCTGACCATCCTTGCCCTTGAAGAGGCCTGGCAGAAATCAGCGTCCTCCCCCTCCTCGCAACAGGAGGTGAACTCAGAGGTTACGCCCGAGCCTCTGGCACCTCAAATGGCGCCGGTATCGGTTGATTCTTCCAGCTCACCCGCCGCAGCTCAGTCGGCGACAGTATTTTTGGAGTCGCCTGACCGAGTCGCGGCTACTCAGGCAGAGCCGGTGGAGTCAACCGCGACTCCTCCAGAGCAGCCGCCAGTCCTTCCCGAGCCGGTTGCTGAGGAAGTCACTGCTGAGCCTGCTGTGGCAGCGCCCGAGGATGCCGAAAATTCAGGGACCACCGACGATTCGTCTTTGGGGCTTCAAATCGCGAGTGGAGCCTTATCGATTTTGTATACGCCCGTCAAAGTGGTCTATGCCGGCGTGGGTGGGTTATTTGGAGGTTTCGTCTATCTCTTGACCGCAGGGAATGAACAGGCGGCTCAATCGGTTTGGGATGCCAGTCTCAAAGGCACCTACTGGCTCACTCCGGACCATTTACAAGGCAATGAACCTGTTCGCTTTAAGGGAGAGGGGACGCGTTAATTTTTCCAATCCCAAAACAACACCTCAACAGATGGGCATCCCACGGCTAGCGCCCCGACGTGGGATTCGCCGGCATTGATGCGAAAGAGTGAACAGGCGTCGTTCCGGCTCTGTCTATCCGTTACCAACACGTTGGCATTCAAGCTGTCTGGATCGAGTGCGATTTCACAGTGAGCCATCCCACCTGATAATCCAACCCCCAGCATTTTGAGATATGCTTCCTTGCAAGTCCAGTAGGTCAAAAACTCTTGCGTCCGCTTGTCAGGTGGCAGGGTTGCAAGATAAGCGGCCTCTCGTGGAGAAAAATACCTTGTGGCGATATCCTGATCGTTGACATTCCGGTTGACTTCTTCCACATCAATCCCCACAGCATGTTCAATCGTGAAGGCCAGTAATGCCATTCCATTTGTATGAGAGACATTGAATTGCAGGGACGAATGGGGTGGTTCGATCAGAGAGAGTTTTCCTTGTACGTTGTTCTCAAACCGGATAGTCCCAGGGGGAATCCCTACATAGTGACCGATCAAATTTCGAAGAATGCCCCTGGTTAAAATAAATTGGTTTTGGTGGTGAGGAAGCCGATATCGTTTTGCCCGGGCGCGTTCATCTTCAGATAGGTCGGTGCGGTAGAGTGAAGTCTGACGGGATGACAAATCCAGATGAACCCGCCACGCATGGACTATGCCTGGGGACAGGCTCCGAAAAATGTCAGGAGATGGACTAGCCCAGTGGGTGGAAGTCAACATGAATCTCGGATGGATTGTATCGGATGGGTGGCTTGACCGAAACCCTTTGGGGAGTCTTTGCCCATGAACCATCCTTGGGCTTCGACCGAAAAAGGAAATCCCTCGGATATTATGTATGTCTCTCGCCCTACGAATCTATATTCGGCTATATGTCGGATTGAACGCCAAAGGAGATGGAAGGCGCATGGTCTACCGTCTCTCGGCATCTGGCTGGACAAAGAAGGGGAACCACTTACAATCAACGAGACTCTTACGCTGCTCTCCTGGAAAGGCACGAAACAGGTACGTATGGGTGAGAAGTGAACAGCGACATCGCTTTTTCAGTTTTCTTAATCCTTTACAACGAATTACCGATTTTGGTGTATTCCCGAATAGCGGATCGGTATAGGTTTCTTTTTGTAAAAGGGGAAACACAGGAAAATTGGAATTTTCAACCAGAAGAATTTTTGATCAAGTTGAGATGGTCCTCAATGATATGAGTGTGGTTGGGGATTTGCGCTTTCAATATAGTATTTCAGAAGTGGGAAAAGCGGAGTTGGCAGTAACCATAAAATCAGGAAAAAATGAATAGACTCCCTCAAGGATCCATTGATGTTCTCGGGGCA
>JAGQKG010000250.1 GCA_020430245.1 Nitrospira sp. | reverse complement strand
ATTTCGACAGGTCAGCGCTCTCGTGCGTCTGGGAGAGCTGGAGCGTGCCCATGCCCTGCTTGATTTTTACATGCAGGATCGCCGCCCGGCAGCATGGAACCAATGGGGCGAGGTGATTGGCAGACGTGAACGGGAACCGCGTTTCATTGGTGATATGCCCCATACATGGGTGGGATCGGATTTTATCCGGGCGGTGCTCGATCTGTTTGTATTTGCTGATGCGGAAAACGGCTCACTGTTCATCGGCGCGGGTCTGCCGCGAAATTGGTTTCAGGGTGCAGGGATCAGGGTGCAGGGGCTGAGAACCCCGTATGGTGAAGTGTCCTATGCGGCTCGGGAGGAAGGCGGGCAGGTGCGCGTTGATCTGGAAGGATCGACTATGCCACCCGGCGGCTATGTCTTTCCACCTTCCCTGAAGGGGGACCTCAAGGTAACATTCAATGGAGACCCTTTGGATATCCACGGGACAACTCCATGAACCTGGCCGTGACAAACCGGATAGCGTCCATTATTTCTGTTGTGTGTTCCCCCTCCTTTCTCTTATCTAAGGATGGGCGAAGTGGAATGAGCCCCTGCGGGGTTTTCTGTGGGGAGTGATTGATAACCGACGGAATCGATCTCACCTTTCCTCTCCTTACAAAGGAGAGATATTCCAAGCCGATAACTGTGGAAAGCGGAGCACGAGAAGTGAACTGACCGACGGAACAATCGGATACAAGAAAATAAGGATAAGAGTAGATGAAAAATAACTCGACATTTCCCGACGGGTTTCTCTGGGGTGCGGCCACATCGGCCTACCAGATTGAGGGGGCACCCCTGGCCGATGGCGCAGGTCCGAGCATCTGGCAGCGTTTTGCCCACACGCCGGGAAATATCCTGAATGGCGATACCGGCGACGTTGCCTGTGATCATTACCATCGGTGGCGTGAGGATATCGCTCTCATGAAAACATTGGGATTGCAGGCCTATCGGTTTTCGGTGGCCTGGGGGCGCATTTTTCCTGAGGGTAAGGGTCGCCTGAATGAGAAAGGCCTCGATTTTTACGAACGACTTGTTGATTGCCTTCTGGAAGCAGGGATCGAACCACTCCTGACCCTGTATCACTGGGATCTGCCTGCAGCGTTGGACGATCTTGGCGGATGGCTGAATCCGGACGTGGCGCATTGGTTTGCCGACTATGGGGAAGCCATGTACCGGCGCCTGGATGGCCTGGTGAAAAAATGGACGACACTCAATGAACCCTGGGTGGTTACGGATGGGGGCTATTTGCATGGCGCACTGGCCCCGGGGCATTCCTGTCACTACGAAGCGCCGGTTGCCGCGCATCATCTGATGCGCGCCCATGGCGCGGCCGTTCAGGCCTATCGCGCCGTTGGGGCACATGACATCGGCCTGGTGGTGAATATTGAGCCGAAGTATCCGGCCTCAGATGATCCGAAAGATCTGGCTGCGACCAATCGCGCGGATGCGTACATGAACCGGCAGTTTCTTGATCCGGCGCTTCTGGGATGCTATCCCGAAGAAATGAAGGAGATTTTCGGTGACGCCTGGCCTGAATGGCCTGCCAAGGATTTCGATCTGATTTGTCAGACCATCGATTTCGTGGGGCTGAATTATTACACGCGTGCGGTCACATGTGATGGCCCGGACTGTCTGCCTGTCCGAGCCAATACCGTTCGTCAGCCTCACAAGACCTATACGGAAACAGGGTGGGAAGTCTATCCGGACGGGCTTTCCGATACCCTGCTCTGGCTGAAGCGTCGGTACGGGGACATCCCGCTCTATATCACCGAGAATGGCTCGGCTTTCTTTGATCCGCCGAAAGCGATTCATGGCCGGGTCATTGATCCGGTCCGGATGCAGTACCTGAACCAGCATCTGTGCGCGGTCCGGGCCGCGATTGAGAAGGGCGTGGATGTGCGGGGATATATGGCCTGGTCTCTCATGGACAACTATGAATGGTCCTTTGGCTATGCCAAGCGATTCGGCATTGTGCATGTCGATTTTGAGACTCTTGAGCGTACTCCGAAGGATTCCGCGCAGTATTATTCAAAGATTATTAAATCCAATGGTGCGGTTCTGGACGAACCCTTCCTGCCTCTTTCCGTGCATACGCATCATGGCTAGTCTGACCCTACGAAATATTCACAAAAGTTTTGGCAAAACGGCCGTATTGTCTGCGATTGATCTTGATGTTGCCGATGGGGAGTTTGCGGTGATTGTCGGACCTTCGGGTTGCGGCAAATCAACGCTGTTGCGTACCATTGCGGGCCTCGAGGAGATCGATAAGGGCACAATCACAATCGGTGAGACCGATGTCTCGAGGCTTTCGCCTTCCGAGCGCGGCATTGCGATGGTCTTCCAGTCCTATGCGCTGTATCCGCATATGACGGTCTATGACAACATGAGCTTCGGGATGAAAATTGCCGGAGCGTCTGCGGCAGAAATTGAACAGGCGGTGCGTGTGGCTGCCGATACGCTCGGCCTGACCGCGCTGCTTGATCGCAAACCGAAAGAGCTGTCCGGTGGACAGCGCCAACGCACGGCTATTGGCCGGGCGATCGTCCGGCGCCCGCGAATATTCCTCTTCGATGAACCGCTTTCCAACCTGGATGCCTCTCTTCGTGTGAAGATGCGCCATGAGATTGCCCGACTGCATGAGACGCTTGGGACCACGATGATCTATGTTACGCATGACCAGGTCGAGGCTATGACACTGGCAGATCGGATCGTGGTACTTAGAGATGGATGTATTGAACAGACGGGTTCCCCTCACGAACTGTACAAGTATCCTGACAACCGCTTTGTGGCCGGCTTTATCGGATCGCCGGCCATGAATTTCCTGGCCGGGTTCGTGGTCGATAGCCGTCAGGATGCAACGACGGTCAGACTGAACAGCGGAACGACGATTCAGGTGAATGCCGTCGCCGGAGAATTATCTCGAGATACTCCGGTCACGCTTGGCATTCGTCCGGAGCATCTGGCGACCGGGGGTGATCATAACCTTGTGGAAGCGGAGATCAAGCTTGTGGAGCCCCTCGGCAGCCATTCCTATGTCTATCTGGACACGACAGATGCCGAGGACCTGCTGATATTCCGCGCATCCGGCGATTTCGGTTTTGCGAAGGGAGATAAACTGACCATGTGTCTTGCGGCAGACTCCTGCTATCTTTTCGGAAAGGATGGCAGGGAGCTTCGGCGCAAACCTCCCGGAAACTGTTAAATATTTTTAAAACGTTTTCGTTCCATCAGTCTATGAGTCATCGAATCGTATCAGAGAAAAATCGTGGAGTGTGTCAAGCCTGTCCTAAGCGAAGCCCCTCTGGCGGAGACAGGGAACGCCGCTTTTCCGGTTCCATCCGGAAAGGTGGCCCTTGTATTTTCAACACTCCCTTCTGGAAACCTCACGACGAGTCAGGGAGATCATGGATGACGTGTTACACGAGAAGTCTGTTGCAAATTTTGTCTTTTTTGGTTCTGCTGATGTTGCCTGTGGGAGTCGCGCTCGCCACATCCAATATCCCGGCAAAGGACACATGGAAGGTGTCCGCTTCCTCGATTCAGAGTGAGGAATTTCTCCCACGATACCTGGCTGATGGTGACATGGCGACCCGCTGGTCCAGCCAGGCAAAGGATGAGGAATGGGCCCTGATTGATGTGGGAAAGGTCGTTGAGATCTCAGGCTTTACCCTGCATTGGGAAAACGGGTATTCGAGCAAATACAACCTCCTGGTTTCGACCGATGCCAAGGTGTGGACGACGGTGTATGTGAACGACGACAGTGATGGACAGATGGATGATATCTATATCCAGCCTATTTCCGCGAGATTTGTCCGGTTGGATACCCGGGAGAGAGCCACGAGCTGGGGGAATTCCCTCTGGGAATTTGATATCAAGGGCACTGACGACATTGTCAATATTTCCGTGGTCGCCGGGGGTGGCGCGAATACCCCGGCTCTAATGGATGGCCGTAAGGATACCGTCTGGAAAAGCGAAGCGGTCGACCGGGCAGAATTGCTTCTGGACCTGCGCAAGTCCAGAAATATTTCCGGGTTGCGCATCGACTGGGGCGAGCAATATGCCGGTTCGGTCGACATGGCCATTTCGCTGGATGGAAAGGAATGGAAGGAGGTCTCCTCTATCTCCGTCGCGGAAGGCTCGCAGGGGCAATCCGATTTTGTTCCGAATGACCCGTCAGACGTCCGCTACATCAGGCTAGTATTGAGCAACCCTGTAAAAGCCGGGGGCGGTTTTGGGATTGCCGACATTTCTTTGCGTGGTCCCACGGAAGTGTTTTCCCCATTTATTCGGTATCAGTTTGATGCCCGGAGGGCTCCTTTCGGCGATTATCCTCCACATCTCAGGGGATATCAGACCTACTGGACACTGGTTGGTCTTCCACTGGATACCGAGGAAAGTCTGTTTGATGAGTTTGGCAATCTGGAGTCCCGGCGCGACGGACCTATGCTGATGCCCTATATCAAAGAGGGCGACAAGCTGTATTCAGCTGCCGGAGCTGCGAATATCCACCAGGAACTGCAGGACGGGTACCTGCCGGTTCCGATCGTGAGATGGGAGACGGGGAATGGACTGCATTTCAAGTCCGAAGCCATTACCACCGGTCCTGTCGATGCCAGCATGACCTATGCGC
>JAGQKG010000024.1 GCA_020430245.1 Nitrospira sp. | reverse complement strand
GTTATGAAATACCCATGGTACACCTCTTGTGGCTGCAGGTAAGAGCGATTCCAGAGACCGTTCCTTAACCAGCCAGAAGGACCCGTCCTTCTATTGGTTCTTTCCTTAGGAGCCAGCTTGACCGTCTTGGTGTTTTTGTGTGCCCTACTGACTCTTATCGTGCACGGCTGTGCGCACCTCCCGAGTTTTCCAATTCCAGGAGTGCCAATCATCAAAACTGCACAGGATTATGATGCAGTAAGGAATCATCCGGTGCAGTTTCAAAACCAACCCGCTCAACTAGCCGGACGTATCGTACATGCCGAAACAACCACAAGGGGTGTAACTTTTATGGCGGAGTGGTTACCCTTTCCCGAGAACACCTATTCAGGACCTGAGACACGGTCGACGCCAGAGCCCCAACCCCATCGTCTCTTCCATATGCATTTTTCTGGAACTGTTGACGACGACGGGAAGAGGCAGGGCAATGAATTCCTCCTGTTTGGGCACATGGCAGGACTGGAAGACATGGTGACACTTCAAGGACGAACTAAAACCATTCCCTCCTTCAACGTCCAATGCATCCACATTTGGAAAACGGCTGGCACGGATCTTTACGAATTTATCTGGATGGCTCCCCTCACTATGGGATACCCCCCTCCTTTAGAGGAGACCTATTGTGTTGCCCAAACACGTTCTAAAAACTAGGAGGGTTGTATTATCGTATTACACCTTCAGTTGCCAGACACCCTACCCGCCGTGTGTGTGAAAAGCTATCCCTTTTGATCAGACCTGCGCCTCCGGACCAGTCATCCTACCCGAAAGCTCCAAGCGCGATTCCCGATTAAGTCGGTCAGGAATGACTAGGAAAGGAATGTTCTATTTTTTCTGAGGATTACAGAGCAGAAAAAAAGCCAGCGAATTACGTACCTGACACGATGTCTCCCGTTAGGATACAGACATATGGCGGATGATTTTTCCCTCCACCATATACACGACCAATTCCGCCACATTGGTGGCATGGTCAGCAATACGCTCAATGGCTTTGGAAACAAAGGAGAGGCGGATGGCTCGCGTGATGGTTTTCGGATTCTCAATCATAAAAGTCAACAATTCCCGAAATATTTGTTCATTGATTTGATCAATATAATCATCTTTTTCCAGAACCTGTCGCGCCAACACCGCATCGCCTCGGACAAAGGAATCAAGCGCTTCGCTAACCATATTCGAGGCATGCTCGGCCATCAAGGGAATGTCAATATAGGGCTTCAATTGCGCCTCTTCATTCAGTTCTATCGTGCGATTACAAATAGCTTCCGCTAAATCGCTGATCCGTTCCAATTCTGTGGAAATTTTCATAGCTGTGGTAATAAACCGTAAATCCCTCGCTGCCGGTTGATGGAGCGCTAAAAGTTCCAAACACAGTTCATCCACTTCAACATCCATGGCATTGACTTCATGGTCTTTTTTGATCACCTGTATCGCCAACTCACTATTACGAGTAATCAACGCGTTTAGCGCTTGTCTGAATTGATTCTCGACCATTGATCCCATTCGCAAAATTTTTTGCTTGAGATCACCCAATTCTTCATCAAAATGTCGCTTCATAATTGTCCGTTTTCTGTGACCCGGAAAATCACCCGAATCGACCCGTCACATAATCTTCCGTTCGGGAATCGCCCGGATTGGTGAATATTTTCTTGGTGTCATCAAATTCGATTAATTCCCCTAGCAGAAAAAATCCCGTCAAATCAGAGACTCGAGCAGCCTGTTGCATGTTATGTGTCACAATGACGACCGTGAGCCGCTCTTTCAACGTATGAAGAAGCTCTTCAATCCTCCCGGTGGAGATCGGATCCAGTGCGGAACATGGTTCATCCATCAACAACACTTCCGGATTGACCGCAAGTGCCCTCGCAATACAGAGTCGTTGCTGTTGCCCCCCCGACAAGCCCAAGGCGCTGGCATGCAACCGATCCTTGACCTCATCCCACAATCCTGCCCCCTGAAGACTTGTTTCAACAATGTCGTCAAGGATGGCACGTTTGCGGATCTTCTGCAATTGCGGCCCATAGGCCACATTCTGCCAGACGGTTTTGGGAAAGGGATTAATTTTCTGAAACACCATACCCACCCGGGTTCGAAGATCGGTGGCATCGACCTCAGGTCGATAAATGTTTTCCTCATCCAGAAGAATGCTTCCTTCTACCCGGGCGCCATCCACCAGATCGTTGAGCCGATTCAGGCAGCGCAAAAGAGTCGACTTCCCACAACCTGATGGTCCGATAAATGCCGTCACTTTATTGGCAGGAATGGTCATATTTACACATTTAAGAGCTTGAACATTACCGTAATAAAAATTCATATCTCGAATCACAATTTTCGCCGGTCCATCGGTTAGGGAAGGTTGAGCCGTTTCGGATTCTACAAACATCTTCTTCATAGGATTCGTCTGCCTCGTGTCAACCACCAGTCTCAGTGACTTTGCATCCGTGGTTTTGACCGAAGCCGAAGATTGGTCCAAAAAATTCTTCTCGATTTCCATAATGGTACCTCATTTAGACCGAAGCGCCAGCATAGCGTTTCCGCATCCGGGTTCGGAGCGCAATGGCCGTCATGTTCAAGAGGAGAACGACCAGAACCAGGACCAGAGTCGTGACGTAGACCATAGGCTTTGCCGCCTCCACGTTGGGAGATTGAAATCCCACGTCATAGATATGAAAACCCAGATGCATGAATTTTCGATCAAGATGCAGAAAAGGAAACTGACTATCAACCGGCAGGGCCGGAGCAAGTTTGACCACGCCGGTTAACATGAGTGGCGCCACTTCCCCGGTTGCCCGGGACACCGCGAGAATCAACCCGGTTAAAATGCCCGGCATGGCGCAAGGCAGGACGACCCGGATGAGCGATTCAAATTTTGTTGCGCCCAATCCCAACGATCCTTCCCGATATTCTCTGGGAACAGCCGACAAGCCTTCCTCGGTCGCCACAATGACCACCGGCACGGTCATAAGAGCCAACGTGAGCGAAGCCCATAACATTCCCCCTGTCCCAAACGTCGGATTCGGCAGCGAGGCAGAAAAAAGTAATTGATCAATCGTTCCTCCCACTGCATACACAAAAAACCCCAGGCCGAATACACCAAAGACAATGGACGGAACCCCCGCAAGATTATTCACCGCAATCCGAATCATTCGTGTCAGCAGGCCCTGCTTGGCATACTCCTTTAAATACACGGCGGCCAAGACGCCAAACGGCACCACCGCCACACTCATCACCAAGACCATCATGACTGTACCAAAAATTGCCGGAAAGATCCCACCTTCGGTATTCGCTTCACGTGGCTCATCTGTCAAGACATTCCAGATATTCTCCACATACATCAGGGTCTTGTCCCACACACGCATGGCATTCGGACGCCAGGCCTTCACAAGGCCGCCAACAGGAAATATTCTTTCCTCTCCGGTGACATCAATGAGGGTGACACGATACCGGTTCAAACGCTCATACAGCCCCACCAATCGTTGGACCTGCTCCTGATAGGCCAATTCCCGTTGTTGAATGTCCTGTTGAAGAGAGTCCGCAGAATCTACCGAAACTTTCCCCTTCAACTCCAAGGTCTTAAGATTGAGGCGCGCCCGCTCCATGTCAGCATTAATGGCGCCAATCACATCGCGTTCAATATGATGAATCTCCCGGTGAAGTGACTCGGCTTGCTCAAGAAAGGGATACCAGGCATTCCACGCGATGTCCCGGCCCTTAACCAAAGGTGTGTCCCCATCCCATACTGCCGTCACCCAGCCATAAAAATTCCCCCACTCCCGTCGTTCAAATGCGATGACATCCTGAGGCCAAGTCCGTTGGGCAATGTCGGCTTCATCAACCCACCGGAAATCCAGTCCGTACACATCCCGATTGCCCACCTTCAGTTGCATGCGAGTTTGTCCATCGGGAAAATCTGCTGTGGCCGTTTCCGGAATACGCTGGGTATCCACGATTTCCCCGAGTACCCGGGTGTCATTCTTGAGCGTCAACTGCACAAGATCCTTCGGCCAAAAATAACCCATGCCATTAATGAAAATAATCGTCAGGAGACCGCCGATCAGGAGCAGAGAGCAGGCTAAGGCCCCACCTGCCAACCAGATAAATAAGGTCCCGGATGCAAAAAACTGTTGAAAAAATTTCATGGTTCCCCGACTTAAAACTGCGAATATTTTTGACGGAGCCGTTGCCGAACAATTTCGGCAATCGTATTAATCGTAAACGTGAAGCCAAATAAAATCAGACCAGACAGGAACAACACACGATACAATGTCCCACCATGAGGAGCTTCAGGCATTTCCACTGCAATGTTGGCTGAGAGCGTACGAAATCCATTGAACATACTCCAATCCATGATCGGAGTATTTCCCGTAGCCATGAGCACAATCATCGTTTCGCCTATCGCACGTCCAAAGCCGATCATCAATGCCGAAAAGATGCCCGGACTGGCCGAAATGAGGACTAACCGGGTCAAAGTCTGCCAAGGCGTCGCCCCCAGGGCCAGAGATCCGGCCACAAGTTGCTTAGGAACATTGGAGATTGCATCTTCAGCTATACTGAAAATAATCGGAATCACCGCAAAACCCATCGCAAAACTAATGACAATGGCATTACGCTGATCATAGGTTAATCCCAAATTTTGTAATAACGATTGTTTGAAGTTTCCTCCAAACAACCAGCTCTCAATCGACTGATTGACCATCAAACAACCACTGACGGTGAGAACGATGGCAACCATCATGACCACCAGATCAAGGCCATATGCCTCAAAGCGTTTTACCCGAATAGGAAGGAATTGCCATGCCAGACAACAGACCGCAATCACCAGAGGCAGCAATCCCACAATGGTCACCACCGCCGGGAAAATATTTTCTAAGAGAGGAGCAAACCAGAGACCGGCAAGAAAACCCAATACCACCGACGGTAATGCGGCCATTAATTCCAGAGACGGCTTCACCACAGCTCGAAGGTGGGGATGCATGAACATCGCCGTATAAATGGCTCCCATGATCGCAAGAGGGATGGCCAACACCATAGCATACAAGGTCCCCTTCAACGTCCCAAACATGAGCGGAATGAGGCCCAATTTCGGCTCAAACTCATCGGATCCGCTAGAGGATTGCCAAATCATCTCCGGACGGTCATAGCCTTCATAGGTCATCGGAAAGAATAGGGATTTGAACGTCACCTCCGGATGAGGATTATCAATAGCATAGGTCTGAAGCGTGCCATCTTCCTCCAACCACACCATGCCATCGGCTTTTGGAGCATAACGTAGCGATTCGATGGCCTTGCCCGTCCCAGGAATTTCTAAAATCGTTTCTCCCGTGGTGGCATAATGCAGCAACACGGTTCCCTGATCGTCGGCAGTGAGAAATCCTTTATCCCGTTGGGACACGGAGAGACTGGTCACCGACCGGGCATGAGGGGTGAAGGTATGGACTTTTCTCAAGTTTTTCCCCGAAGGTCCGGACTGATCGGCTGAGAACGCCCACGTACTCACGCGACCAGAGGTGGTGCCGGCCACCAACGTTCGATCACCCAACACATAGGAGAGAGCAGTCACGCCATCCCCCGTCACACCAACAGGAACGGATTGAGGCATGGCATCAAATCCCTGCCGTTCCCATTCCCATACGAGGAGATGTCCTTCATTCGTCCCGGCCACCAATTGTTTTCCTAAACTATCCAGGGCCAAAGTCCTCAGATGAACCTTCGGCGGAAGGACCAGGCGATTGGTTGTTACAACAATGTCATCCGAAAAGGAAAATTCCCCTGGTTCTTCAATTCTGGTCACCCAAAGCTCCCCACTTCCGGTGAGAGCCACTACCGTTTGAAATTCATCTCTTCGATTGACATGCGCATGGAGGACAATCCCCGTTCCGTCAGGAACCACCCGCACAGGATCGTTGACCTTCACACTCGGGAGAATGGTCCGTTGGTGCCCTTGAAAATCTGAGCGATATAGTATCTTGACCGGATAGACGAGTCCCCGATCGGTCCCGACGCTAAGGGTATGACCTTTTAACCCGACACGCACCACAGACGTCGGCGTACCTTCGATCGACAACTCCCCTCCCGCCTCAGGCATTGGAGTGCCATTGGGTAAGGAAAAAAATTTAAGCCGTTTACCTTCCAAAATAAACGGAACTTCCCGGTATTCATCAATACCCACCATCATGGAAGTCCGTTCGGAAACTTGAGCCCCGGGAAGTGACACGGGCAGAGTCAGCTCAGGAGAGACGGTCGCAGATTGAAACAAAGGAATGACTTCCCACACCAGATACACAAAAATTCCAAGGATACTGACAATCGTCGCCAGGCCTCCCGCCCCAACGATATACTTGGCTAGACGATCAAAAAGGAGACGAACCCGCCTTCGAGTGCCAATACGGGAAACGCCAGCCAATGATGGGCTATTCGATTCCAAAGAGGAGGAGGAAGATACGGGTGGCATCATGTGTGGTCGTAGGGAAGGGGAAATGAGAAACAGGGGCGAAATGATATCAGAACACCCAACCGCTCTCCAAAAGGTTTCTCCGGGAGGCGGTCAGGTTGTTCCTTGGGATATTCCTACTTGAGGTGCTCCAACTGTTTCCCAATAATCTTTTCCGAGATGGGGAAATAACCATCTTTAATGACGACCTTCTGTCCTTCACGGCTATACACATATTTCAAAAATTCTCGAACAATCGGCGACAACGGTTGATTGGGAGCTCTGTTCACATACACAAACAAATACCGTGACAAGGGGTACTCCCCGCTGGCGGAATTTTCAAAGGTGGGCTCCACAAAGGGCTGCCCTGCCTTCATGGAAAGAGGGAGCGCATGGACACTAGAGGTTCGATAGCCGATACCGCTATATCCGATCCCTGCCTGATCTTCAGTCACCCCTTGCACGACAGAAGCCGAACCGGGCTGCTCCTTTACTTCATCTTTATAATCACCATTTTCCAGCACTTTTTCCTTGAAAAACCCATAGGTCCCCGACGCCGAATTCCGGCCATAGATACTAATCGGCATATCGGCGAACATTCCGGTTAAGCCCAATTGCCCCCAACTGGTGAGGTTTTCCTTATATCCCTTCTGCCTGGTTTTGGAAAACACCGCGTCGACTTGCTCAATCGTCATCCCTTGAAGGGTATTGTCCTTATTGACATAGACCGCCAACGCATCTATCGCAACGGGAAAGGCGGTAGGTTTATACCCGAACTTGGACTCAAAAGCATCAATTTCTTTCCCCTTCATCTTACGAGACATCGGCCCCAATTGAGCTGTTCCTTCAATGAGAGCAGGCGGTGCGGTGCTGGATCCTTTTCCCTCAATTTGAATTTTGACATTCGGATATTGCTTCCGGAATCCTTCCGCCCACAGCGTCATAAGGTTATTCAGGGTATCCGAGCCAATGCTATTGAGATTTCCAGAAACGCCACTCACCTTGGCATAATTCACCCAATTCGGATCTTCCATCTCATCTTTGGCCCACGCATTGGAGGACCCAAGTATCGCGGTCCCGGCCCAGCCCATAAACAGTCCTATGCCCAAGCCCAACACCCACATTTGCCTTCGTTTCTGACTGTGTTTCATCAATCGCGCCTCCTCATGTGAATAAATAGTGTAGGTCCAACAGGTTTCTTCTATGTAACAGCAATGTTACGAACGTGTTAAATACCCATCCACCGATCTCCCGGTTTTGACGGCATATCCCGTCAGGACATTCGCCCCGTTTAGGCTTGACGACGAATGGATGGCCCGGACTTCAAATTGAAACTCCTTTTGGCACAAGATTACCGAACCTTCTTGCAGACATTCCCCAAGGATGGAAAACAAATGCCCCCACCTCATCCATGGTAAATGCTCCAAAAGTGCTTCTATGGTAACTCCCGAAGTGGCAGAAATGATGGCTAACACCTCATCACGATCTTTCCGTTCAACATCAACCGGAGCCATCCATTCCGTACTTTTTGTTCCCATGGGCTTCTCCCGTCATTGTGGTCTAAGGTTGAGAACGTTCCAGAGATCGGCCGTCTGATTATTCAACCCTGCAATCGAATTCTAGCGATTGCCTATTTCACCTCTGTGAGGTTCGGGTTACAAGCGTGTAACGTTTTTAAAAGATTGAGGGAAGAACAAACCAAGCGAAAAGGTTTCAGAAGAAGAAGCCCGGAATCCGACAAAAGGTTATCTGAAAGGTTTTGGAAGTAAAATCGGGATTTTACACGCAAGGCTTTTTCTGGAACGATTATTCAGTTTAGTTATCACCAACTGAATCTCTTCCTGGGTGAAGCCAAAACGTGCAGGGAGCGTGCGCGGCAAGAGTCACCTCGGCCTTTGTGCCTATTCGTCGAGAAACGACCCAAAAGCTCTTCTTCTCAATTCGTTTCGTTTAGAATTTCTTTTTATAAAAACAGCGCAAAACATCCCCGCAGCTAGCCTGGAGAAGTTTCACTCGTGGCAGGAGAAAGTCTCATGAGATTTCGGTCGGCAACGCATGGGCCAACCGCAACTCCCTCAGCATAGCCCGCTTTTTGGCTTGGTGCGCCTGCATACGCCGCAAGATACCGTCCAACACACACACCGCGTTAACGGCATAGGGGCCCTTGTTGAGCATAACACACTCAGCTCGATGCCCCATTGCCGCGTCCGTGATCTCAGCGCGGGACGGCATCCCTTCTTTGGCAAGATTTTCCAATACTTGGGTGGCCCAAATCACCGGAACATGAGCGGCCTCACAAATCCAGAGGATTTCCTCTTGAACTTCCGCAAGACGTTCAAATCCACATTCAACGGCCAGATCGCCACGGGCGATCATTACGCCGCAATACGGAGCCCGCATGGCCGCAAGCAACATGTCCGGTAAGTTCTCGAAACCACGGCGCGTTTCGACTTTCAATACGATAGCAGGCCGCCGGCTCCCGAACCGACTCAGATGCTGCTGGAGCCTTTCCACATCTCTGACCGTGTTGGCAAAAGATAACTCCACAATATCGTCATGCTTGGCCACAAAGGACAAATCCGCCACGTCCTTGGAGGTCATGGCCGACAAGTGAAGGTCGCTGTCGGGAAGATTGATGCCCTTATCGGCTCGCAACTTCTCAGTCCGCAGGCGTGGGTAAGTTATTCGGACAAAAATACGCCTCTCCTCGACTTTCTCGAAAACGCCGCCGATCCTACCGTCGTCGAACCAGATTGATTCCCCAGGTCGGACGTTCTCGAGAACCTCTGGAATCGTGCAACTGATCATGGCGGGGTCCAAAACCTGCCTCCCACCGTCATAGGTTTCCGGGTGACCGGTCACAAGGTCACGGCTCAAGATGAGTAAGTCGCCTTGCCGCAAAGAGATGGCGTTCTCACGGGGTGGAAACTCACCCACAGGGGCCTTACAGTTCTTTCCATTCGCTAGACCACGCTCGTGAAACAGAACCGTGCCCGGGACAACATAAGTCGTCTTGGTTGCCTCCACCCAGCAGCCATTACCGGTCACATCAACGACCGTAAAGATCCTTTTGGAATTTCGGGCGTCAGTGAGTTTCACCCGGTCGCCAGAGCGCAAGCCGGTCAGCCAGGTATCCGGGACAGGTAGAGAGGCATTTGCCGGCAAGGGTGGGGGGGGAAGGAGAAGACTCCATAGTCAGCCACACCCGCGCAGGATCAATGACACGCCCGTACACATCGCGGCGGGGACGAATCCTGACCACAGCCTGGCTCGGCTCAATCGGTCCGGTGCGCAATTTCGGCCCGGCCAGGTCCATGACAATCCGGCAGGATCGTCCCAAAGAGTGCTCGGCTCGCCTCAGATGCTCGATCATCCGCAACCACGCTGGGGCGTCGTCATGGGCGCAATTGATGCGCATGCAATCCATGCCTTGTTGCAGCAGATTGTGAACCAGAGTGTAATCATTCGCCGCCTCGGCGGGCATGGTGACCATAATCCGGACTCCACGCTCGGGGGTGGCCTGGCCCAAAAGACCCTCGGTGTGTTCGGAAAGTCGCAGATCCCCATGCCGGAAATCGACCACTGCCGCCTCTGGCGACGGCACCTGCCAAGAACTTCCCCTCAGGCAATGCAGAACTTCAAGAACTGCATCGACCGCGGCCAGAACATGCGATTCGGCCCGCCCGAGGGATGAAAGCCCCAACGAGGCTAACTGCAGCTGCAACGGGCGGAGGTCGCGGCGCCGGAGGACAAGATAATGCAGTAAGTTTCGGGCGCTCTCTCGATAGTTGGGATGAACCTTTTCGAGACGTGCCAGAGACCTGGCCTCCTCAGCGACCATATCCGTACGGATGGCGAGGAGTTCCTTGAGGACACTATCGATATGCACATTTCCCGAGTAAGCGCGGTCCGTGGTATTTCCCATTGTGATTTTCCATGTATGGAAAACGATGATTCACCACATCCAAGGCCGGTGATGCAGAAATTTTCCAAATTTCACCGGCGAACCTGCGGAGATCACGGCTAAGGCTGCTTCACGATTTTCCAACTCACCAAAACCTCCGACATCCCTTATTTGCCTTCTGCGGTCAGAACCCACTTTTCCCTTCTCCGTCCAATGCTGAGCCGGCTCCGTCCCCCGGATTCTGTGACGAACTACGCATTCAACAGCATCCTAGTCGAAAGAATGTGTCGCCGCTATGTATTATACGTTACAAGCTTGTGACATTTTTAGAAATTTTGGGTAAAGAACAACCAAAGAAAAGAATGGGAATTCTACTTCTACGTACAACTCCACCGGTTGGGTTAGGAGGTCAGTTGCGATAGCATCCTGGCTTCTGATACCGCCAAGCAGAAGGAGCATGCATGAGACACTACACACAACTGCCCCTGGAGCAATGCTATAAGGTACGCTTTTTTTGCTCATCCCTATGCTGCCTGGAGACACGGCCTCAATGAAAAGACCAAGGGCCTGATTCCTCGGTATTTCCCTCAGCACCGCCCCTGTACGACTCTTTACCGAGGAAGAGATTCAAATCGTCATACACAAACTGAATAATCGTCCTAGGAAAGCCTTGGGTTCAAAAACTTCAATCACATATGTTTTGATATCAACACACGAGATGCACTAGCGAGTTGAATTCAGGGGGTTACGGAGGAAGAGATTTGAAATACTATAAAATATTGGTTGAGAGATTTGGCGGGGAAACAGGCAAAACCACCTCTACGGTGGTGCCTTTTCCCAATTCACTCTGTATGCGAAGTTTGCCATCGAGCAGTTGGAGCAGATGCTTGACAATGGAGAGACCAAGGCCAGTCCCACCTTCCGCACGGGACCGCGCGCGATCCACCCGATAAAACCGTTCGGTAATCCTCGGGAGATCCGTCGAAGGAATGCCCTGGCCGGTATCTTTGACTTGCAGAGAGATCCGCTCATCTCCAAAAGGTATGGCTTGAAACGATATGGTACCTCCGGCAGACGTATATTTAATGGCATTATCCACGAGATTCACCAGAATCTGAATCAACCGATCCCTATCCACCCAAGCCCTGAATTCGACTCCGATCATATTGGAAATCTGCAGATTTTTTTTCGACAGTTGATGGTGAAACATCTCACAGACATCCAGCGCCACTTCACACAGCGGCACCGATTCACAACGCAAGACGACTTTTCCCGATTCAATTTCCGAGAGGCTTCGTAAATCTTCTACTAACCGACTGAGCCGCACCGCATGTTGGTGGGCAACCTGCACAAATTTCCGATTGTTCGGCGTTTCCAATGACGGTTCATCCACAAGCGTTTCCAAATAGCCGACAATGGCTGTCATTGGGGTGCGCAGTTCATGGGACACGTTCTCAACAAACTCCGTCCGTACCTGTTCCAATCTGCGCAGTTGAGTGACGTCGTGCAACACCAGCACACTTCCCTTCTTCTGATTGGAAAAAGGAAAAGGGAGCGCATACACCTCTAACACCATGGAAACGGGAGGATGCAATTCTACCTCAGCCTGTCGCCGCTCATGCCACGCCAATTCCTGACAGCCTTCAACCAGACCGGCCAGTTCTTGATTTCTGATGATTTCCCACAGTGATCGTCCTTGAATCGCGTGGGCGTCCAATCCCAATATTCGATGGGCGCTGGAATTGGTGAACAACACCTTTCCCTTTGGATCGAAGGCCACCACCCCTTCCACCAAATTTTCCATGATGGCAATAATTTTGGTGCGTTCATCCTCGAGACTGGTCATCCGTGTCTTCACGTTTTCCACCAGGCGCTGGATATGGCCTCCCAATGCATCGGGTTCCAATATACCAGCCCCTCCCTCGATCTCACTGAGTTGTTCAAGATGACGAACGCCTGTCATAACGTCTTCACGGTTTACTCTCGTCCGATCCCACATGTCTCGGGTCAGCAACACCGCCACGCCAACCAGACCAGCCCCCAGTACAATCACCATCCAGAATGGCCATGCCCAGGCCACCGCCACACCTACCCCGATCATGGCTGCCACCATCCAACCCACAAGGATGAGAGAAGGATTACCCATTAGAACAACATCTCTTGCATCATGGATACAAAATACGACATCAGTAAAAGACTGGGTCAAATACGATTAAACAGTGATGCAAATCGAACGCATACCAGACCTTTTCCTGACAAGATGGCAGCAGAACCCATTCCCTTCACTGGCATCATGCCCGTAAGGAGTCAGCGGAGATCCATCTGAACAAACAAGACGATTGACTCCCGATTCCCAATGTAGGGAATGATTGAGGAAGAAAAGAGAAAGAGGGATTCAGGCATCCACTCGCCGCCTTACTACTCACACTTCATCCCTAGACCGGCCCCGCCTCAAAACGATAGCCCACACCTTTGACCGTCACAATTCGTGTGTATTCGCTTCCTAACTTTTCCCGGAGCCGCCGAATGTGCACATCCACCGTCCGCGATTCAATATCCACGGCATTGGAATAGCCCCAAACCGTTTCCAATATTTGTTCCCGGTTCAGGACCCGGCCATTTGCCCGCATCAACGCACAGAGCAGATCGAACTCCTTGACGGTTAACTCCACCACGGCTCCATCCACCGTCACCTGATGCTTCCCTTCATCAATCTCGAGTGCTCCAACCCGTTTGATTACCGGCATGTCCTGGCCCTGTCCCCGCCGCAATACGGCTTTCACTCTAGCGAGGAGTTCCCTCGGGCTAAAGGGTTTCACCATATAGTCATCCGCCCCCATCTCCAATCCGACAATCCGGTCCACTTCCTCGGCCTTCGCCGTCAGCATAATAATGGCGATTGAAGATGTTTTCGGATCTTTTCTCAATTTCCGGCAAACCTCTAAACCATCCACCCCCGGCAACATCAGATCCAGGACCATAAGATCCGGAGTACGTTCCCTGGCCACCTGCAAGGCAGTTTCACCATCACGCGCCTCCAAGCACTTAAGCCCTTCCTTTTCCAAGTGATACTTGACCAATTCCACCAGATCCTTTTCGTCATCAACAACTAATACCGTTGCAGCCATAAGACATTCTCCTCAGCAGGGACCGTTGAATAAATGAAAAATTTCACCAGATTGACAGGCCCCATTCAATGGCGCGGAAACCGAAAACAATGTGGGAACTCTTCAAAAAGGCGCCTCCACCAAGACCGCAGGATGGCTCGTAGCGTACCGGATTGTGCAACCATTGTGGCAAAGCGGATCGTACAGGTGAATAGATGGGCATGACAAATGACCAACCTGCCTGCGCGAAGCCGTTCTTCCAAAGGCAGGGAACATCACCGGCGGACTGTTTCACTATTCCCCATCAGTGCGTCTGCCTTTCAGCCGTACCCTGAATCTTGTGGGCATGAAGGTCAAAATATCGTGTGATAGCTGCCATGGCATAGCAATCATCCTCGTTATATTCCAAAATTCTATTCAGCAACGCTTCATTGGCCGGATTTGCTAAGTAATCATTATACCAGGCAATGGAGTTGGCCCCGGACGGGTCCACATCTCTCCACTGAAACCCGATCAACCGAGCAATATGTTTAATCCCATAAGAAAATGTCGGCCAATCAGAATATTCCACAATGAGGTCTTGATACAAATCAAATTCACAGGACTTATATTTTTCGAACGTGTCGGAATCCAGATCATATTTTTCCATCAGGCGTTTCAGCGTCGATCGCTCCTTATGGGAATACACATAATAGACAGCACGATCCGTCGATTGAATAAACTGCCAGAAATCCCTGACCGTCTGCTCTTCGTTTTCAGGCGTTTTAGCCAAAAAATACGTAAAGTAAGAGGGCTGCTTCCGATCCTGAATGACCATTCCGAACAGATAGGTGACGCCACGGGTCGGGTCATCTTCAATATCAAAATAGATCTCCCGATCGACCTCAGGAAACGTATAGCCGGAACGGATTCTCGGTTTTCCCTCCATCAAAACCTGCGCCCGCTCTTTCATCCGAGTCAGGGAGACTTTTCCCACTCGCGGAATCTTATGAGGCGGCTTGAGATAGGTTTGCACATCCATGTGAGCAATATCTTGAATCGTCCGGAGCCCCTGCTCCCTGAGCGCAAACTTTTGTTTGCCCACAAAGAATAAGCCGGTGGGATCGGACTCATCTTGCACCCATCGGTAACATCGGCTAAACCATCCGCACATGGTACAGTGACTGCCCAGCACCGGCTCCGAAGTCTCTTCTCCAGACACCAATTGCAGGACAACCTGCATGGCCTGGTTAAATCGTTCTTCAAATGGAGCCGGATCAAATTCTTCAAGCTGTTTGTCCACATTTATAATCCGACCACCCGGCGGGACCGTCCCCTGAATTTTCTCAAGTAACAATCGATAAAACAAAATCTGAAAGGCGTAATGTTCTTTAAATTTGGGTTTTTTGCCGTCAGCCTCTTCCCAGCCCTTTCCAGCCTTGATATCAATCGGCTCATAAAGATATTTGCCAAAGCGAGATGCCCCATCTTCACGTTTCACCAACAAATCCGGTCGCCCTACAAATTGCTCATGCATCAGACAGGCTTGATAAATCACACCGGCTCCATGCTTCATGGCCAACAGGGTTTCCTGAAATGCCGGCTCTAGGCCAAGATTTTGCAGATCCACGATCTCCTGATCGCCGAGCGAAGTAATATAATCCCGTTCAGTCTGCAACCCCACTTCCCACAACAGTTTCACAAATGAGCTGACTTCGGATTTCTCCGAAGGGTCGCCGTTGCTATCAAGATAAACACGATGGAGGCACTTGGTGTAGTTATAGAGGTCTTGAGCGGTGACTCGTTGCCGGGCCATGTTTCAGGAAGGAATGAAGCAGATGTTCACATTGGAAATAATCCTGTAATCGCTGGTGTCACCAATACTAACACAACAGGCAGAAAAGACCGAACAGAAAGAAAAGCGGTTGGGGAAAATGAGTCCCGACAAGAAGGCTTTGCAACCCAGACGACACAAACGTGACCATTGCCGGGCCGCATTCCGACTCACCAAAAACTCCTCATAGAACACCGTATTCTATAGACCATTCACCCGTCAGAACATGGTCTTCGACCTTGCCCGAACATGACTTGAATCATCCTTGACATATGGTACTGCAGACTGAGGAGCCTTACTGCACATTTCAGTGCTGGACTCGGTGGAACCTTCCCAGAGCTGCCGGATACCCCCAATAGTTCCTGCAACCCGCCTTAGAGTTCTCCGGATACACCCTCTTTCCTGGCATTGTTTACATTGATGTGATCGACGCCTAACAGACTGGCAACTTTCAGCACTTACTGTGTCCTCCATCAGAACAGACAAGTAAGCCAGGAAAAACTGTTATTCCATTTTGTTCCGGTTGCCGCATGTGTCTCATCATCAGAGGAGGATCCCCAAAAATGTTTTGGGAAGCTGGCATTAAAATTTTGATCGTATCCATCTATTCAATAGTAAAACACCATTCCAAAAGGAGGATTCTATGACCGTACGAAAGGATGTGGCACAACCTGAGCTCTCATGGTCAGGCACAAAGCCTGTTGGACAGAATGTCCTCGCAGTCATCGCGGGGTTGGCAATAGTCGGAATTACCCTGACCACTCCGTTGCATGCCGGCGACAGGGAATCTCGAAGTCCGGAGAAATATTTCCGTCGGATTGCCACCTTTCCCGTCTTTCTCAATACCGACGTCAATACAGAAACCGTCGCAGAAATTGTGACAGCTAGTGAAAATGGGCAACTGCTGATTTACACGGACAGTCAAACGCAGAATATCGGATTTGTGGATATCAGGGATCCATCGAATCCCCAACCTGACGGGGTGGTCGCCGTTGGTGGAGAACCCACGTCAGTCGCGGTCGTGCGGAAGTATGCGTTGGCTGTCGTCAATACCAGTGAGAATTTTGTCAATACCTCCGGTGTTCTACAGGTCATTAATCTCAACACACGCCAAATCGTGCGAAGTATCGCCCTTGGGGGACAGCCGGACAGTATTGCTGTCAGCCCAGATGGAAAGTACGCAGCCATTGCCATTGAGAATGAACGAGACGAAGAACTGGGGAATGGAGAACCGCCTCAATCTCCACCCGGCTTCGTGGTCATCGTCGACATCAAGGGCAATCCCACACACTGGACCACCCGCACAGTCGATCTAGTTGGGATCCCCACGCTGTTCCCTACCGATCCAGAGCCGGAATTTATCGATATCAACCAGAAAAATATCGCAGTGGTCACACTGCAGGAAAATAACCACCTCGTACTCATCGATCTCCAAACAGGAAAAGTGATCAAGCATTGGGAAGCCGGAACCGTCGATCTCACGGACATTGATACGAATGAAAACGATCTCATCGAGTTGAAGAGCAGTTTGAATGATGTCCGCAGAGAACCGGATGCCGTGAAGTGGATTTCTAAACGTCAATTGGCGACGGCCGATGAAGGGGATTTAGTGGGGGGAAGCCGGGGTTTTACCATCTTCGATAGAACCGGGGATGTGCGCTTTACCTCGGGCCATTCCATGGAACATCTGATGGCTCGTATCGGGCATTATCCTGAAGCTCGCTCGGAGAATAAAGGCAACGAACCCGAAGGAATTGAATACGGTAATTATGGAAAGAACAACTACCTCTTTGTGGGTTCCGAACGCTCAAGTGTCATTACGGTGTATCGACTCCGACACAATCACCGTCCTGAATTTCTCCAGGTCCTTCCTACGGGCAACGGTCCTGAAGGACTGAAAGCCATTCCCCATCGAAATTTATTGGTGTCCGCCAGCGAAAACGATGATCGAGGAGCCGGGCTCCGGAGTGTCATCACCATTTATGAATTGGGGCATCACAATCCGTCCTATCCAACCATCTTATCGGCCAACGATCAAAACGGCCTACCCATTCCATGGGGGGCTCTGTCCACATTAGCAGCGGATCCCACAACCTCCGAGTATGTGTATACCGCACAGGATAATTTCTATAAAGAAAGCCGGCTGTTCAAAGTGGATGTGACAGAATTTCCGGCGGTCATCACTCAGCCCATCATTCTCAGAGAAAACGGCCACACCGTCAATTTAGATATAGAGGGTTTGGCCGTTCGACCTCCTGGGGGCTTTTGGGTCGCATCGGAAGGTGGGGGAAGTGTTGATGACCCTGAGCGTCCGGTCACCTCCCTGAATGAGTTATACCAAGTCGCCGAGGATGGGACCCTTCTGGAACGTATTCATCTTCCGGATGCCACCAACGCCAAACAACGTCGTTTCGGATTCGAAGGTGTCGCCACCGTTGAGCAACCCTCCGGCACAGGAGAATTCGTGTATGTGGCCATTCAACGAGAGTGGGTAGACGATCCGGCAGGGAACGTGCGAATTGGCCGGTATGATACGAACACCAGGGAATGGGCATTTTTCTATTATCCCCTTGACCCACGGGAGTCTCCGAATGGTGGCTGGGTGGGGTTATCGGAAATGGTCGCGGTTGGTCCCGAGACGTTTTGGGTGATCGAGCGGGACAATCAAGCCGGCCGCGATGCACGCATTAAAAAAATCTATGCGTTTTCCGTCAACGACATTGATCCGGTTGCCGAAGGGGGCACCTTTCCTGCCCTGTCCAAAACTTTGGTCCGTGACTTAATTCCAGACCTTCAAGTACCCAAAGGCGCAATTATCGAAAAAGTTGAGGGATTAACCGTCCTTCCGAATGGAAACGCCCTCATTGTGACGGACAATGACGGAGTCGATGGTTCGAACGGAGAGACACAGTTCATCAATCTTGGGCGCCTCAACTAACAGAAATCAATAGAAAGATTGTGAAACGCGTAACGGGACCACGCCGGAAGTTTCTACATTTCCAACACAGATTCACTCAATCTCAGTGGCTGGGGAAACCTAACAAGGGAGGTAATCATGGCCAAATGTGATGATGACAACCAAGTGAGTAATCCTTCTGACAATAGTACGTTCAAAGAGGTCCTTGGAAATCGAATGTCCCGCCGCAACATCCT
The DNA here is from genome assembly GCA_020430245.1 of Nitrospira sp. Taxonomy (GTDB): domain Bacteria; phylum Nitrospirota; class Nitrospiria; order Nitrospirales; family UBA8639; genus Nitrospira_E. Next base: position 10,276 of record JAGQKG010000024.1, on the reverse strand, counting down.
GAGCGGAAGCTTAGCCGTAGCAGCGACGCTTTCACTCGGAGGAATTGAGGCTTTACTTCATGCGGTACCCGTTTCCGCTCACCGATGGGGTCGAAAAAACGATCCGGTTCTTGGGTTTCAAGGCATTCCCGTTTCTTCGGAAGATACCGTCGTCGTTCCTCCGGGATACACGGTGGACGTGCTTATTTCATGGGGCGATCCCGTTTCACGCGGACCATCCTTCAAGCAAGATGCAAGTAATACGGCCGACGATCAAGCATTGCAATGGGGAATGCATAACGACGGGTTAGCGTATTTTCCAATTCTCGGTTCCCGACGCGGCCTCCTCGTTCAAAACAACGAGTATACAGATGATGAACTCTTGTTTCCGGATGGAACCGCACAGTGGGACTCGGAAAAAACGAGGAAATCGCTCCACGCTCACGGGGTGTCCATCATCGAAATTCAACAGCGGCACCAGGGCTTGAATGATGATTACGACGAGAATAAGGAGAATCAGTTCTTTTACCGGCATGGTCGCCGAAAAATATGGCGGGTCGTGCGCCGGTCTCGTTTTGCGCGTCGAATCACCGGGTTGACCCCCATCAACATTAGCGGACCCGCTGCAGGAGATCCTCGACTCGTCACCAGCGAAGATCCAACAGGGAGGAGGGTATTAGGCACATTGAACAATTGCGCCATAGGATTGACCCCCTGGGGAACCTATCTGACATGCGAGGAAAACTTTAACGGGTATTTTCGGAAAAACGAGCCTCCCACCGAACTGGAAGCCAGGTATGGAATAGACAGTGAGGGTTTTGGGTATCTTTGGCATACCACAGACAGACGTTTCCAGGTGGATGAAGAGCCCAATGAACCACATCGCTTCGGCTATGTCGTGGAGATTAATCCATTTCAGCCTCATTCGATTCCGGTGAAGCGAAGCGCACTTGGTCGTTTAAAACACGAAGGGGCCAAGGTTCAGGAAACCAAGCACGGAAAAGTCGCAGTGTATATGGGCGATGATGAACGGTTCGAATACATATATCGTTTTGTGTCAAATCTACCCTGGCGGAGGGCTCTGCGAAGCGGGATTCACCCTTTGGACGACGGTATCCTATATGTGGCAAAATTTTATGACACAGGATTTGGCGAATGGATTCCCTTAACACCCGACCACTCGATGCTGGCCGGTTGGACGTCAAATGACATTCTAATCAATACCCGTGGAGCTGCCGATGCGGTTGGGGCCACGAAAATGGATCGGCCCGAATGGATCGACACTTTTCCTGAGTCACTAACCGTCATCGCCACTTTCACCAATAACACTCGCCGGGGCACTGAAACAAATCCTCCGATCGACGCCACCAACCCCCGCAGCCCGAATCATTTCGGGCACATCATTACCTGGAAATATCAGCACGACTGGACAGAAAATTCCTTCGAGTGGGATATCTTTGCTTTGTGCGGAGATCCAGCGGAGGCCTCCCATGGAGCGACCATTTTTGGGGACAAATACGGTTCGCCGGACGGTGTGTACGTGGCCCCCAGCGGTCGGATCTGGATTCAAACTGATGTCTCCGCCAGCACCATTAATGCCGGAGAGTATGCCGGATTCGGGAACAATCAAATGCTGTGCGCCGATCCAACGACACGTGAGACACGCCGATTCCTCGTCGGGCCAAACGGCTGCGAAATCACGGGGATGTTCACCACGCCCGATGAAAGGACGATGTTTGTGGGGATCCAACACCCGGGTGAGGCTCCGACGGTCAACGACCCGTCCGACCCGAAGCGCTACAGTTCGTGGCCGGATGGTGAAGCCGGGGAGAGACCCCGCTCATCGTGTATTGTCATCACAAAAGACGACGGGGGCCCGATTGGGAGTTAGCCGCTAATTTCTTGGGTCTCTCGAGGAGTTAATTCACTTCGAGGGGCCCAATCCCCCCGGTTGTGACAAGTGTCTGGCTGTGTGTTCCCATCCTCATCTGATTGCTCTCTGATTCGACGAAGTCAGAGAATAAAGTGGCAGTCCATCACCCTACCGGACAGACGCGATGAGACAGAATATCATACGGGTGGTGAACTTCCATCAATTTTTTCGACCACGGTATATTAGGCAGAGGCATTAAAAAAGTGCGGAAGTCGCTCGAGACCAGACCTGGGGAATAGTATGCACTGCGGTAGAAGGCCATGGCATGGGGTGATTCGTCTCTACTCCGCACTTCATGAAAACCCTTCAAGCACAATCTTGCCCCTGACAGAGCCGCTTTCGCTCTGCGCATGCACCGCCCGCAGTGTCGCCGCATCGATCTTGCCCGCTGTTTCGGTCGCGGTGTGCGTCCCGCATCGACCAGCGCGGCCATTTCGTTCAAAAGCTTTCCCTGTTCCACCATATCCGATGTGCTAAAGAGCGAACGCGTGAACATCATTTCCCAATGGAGTGACACGGCTTTGCGCTTGAACGATTTCACGTTGAGCACTTCGGGGCATCGATCGGGCCAAAACGGCCCTGCGGAGTCGGGCATTTGACATCGAGCCGGTCAAACAGCATTTCCCAGGCGGTAATTGTCGTGAGCGGAAGTGCTGCGGCTTCTGCATCGATCAGGCTGGCGGGTTTGCGGCCCACGATACGCTCATCGACAAGGTGGTATTCGCTGTTGGTGCTGGATCGCGCGATGGAACCGGCATAAAAAACCGCATCGCCAGGCTTGAAATTCCGCACCTCAGCCCCGACGGCCTCGACGACGCCGGAGGCATCAAATCCAAGGACCCGCCAATCACCACTTTCGGGCGTAGCACCGAGGCGCAACTTAGTGTCCACGGGGTTGACCGACACAGCGATCATTTTGACGAGCAGATCACGGCCTTCGGCTTTGGGTTTATCAAGGGTAATGTCCTGCAGGGCGTCTTCACGCTCAATCGGGCCAGGTGTTTTATAGGCAACGGCTTTTATTGTTCGTCTCCAATGGTCTTGATGTTGTAGGTAGGTAATATGCGGTTCATGTGAATACGCATCGGTTCCAATATTTTCGCTATTTCACGAGCATCTCACAATGATGATACGGTCTGTATTAAAAGACAGACACAGACTGCTTGTTCTGAATAAGAAGTTGCCATTTCTGCTTGTGCGCTTGCCCTGCTCTTTAGCCTTAAGAAGGTATTTTATATCTGCCAATCATTATGTTCCTGCTTGGCACCTATTGGGGAATCTGAAACAATCAAGTGCGGATTCTTCGTCAATTGACGAAACATGCCAAGACGAGGAACTGGAAAAAGGAAAAGGAAATTGTCAGAACCCTTGAGATGACCTATTCCGGCGAGACCAAATAGGGTGGCGTTTTGTCGGCATTAGACTAAAGACAGGGAAATGTAACCCGGTCCGACGGTGGAATTCCGCCAAAACGTTTTCATATCCGGCATAGTCGGCAGGCTTGTTAAAAATGGAGAGGCGCCCCCACCCAGCGGTTGAGCGCATGATAAGGCAAGCCGCCAGTGCCCAGCGGCGGACGACGTGGCATAATCCTTTTAAGACCAACCCCTCTTACCCCGTCAAGAAACGAATCCAGGCCTCCTTCCCGTACGTCATTATTTATTATTTTTCATAAATACATTGACGTGTTGCAATCTGGCCAGACCAAAACACTACGGTCTCCATCTCCGCGAAACGCGCGAATCGGTCCATCTTGGGAGATTACGAACACTGTTGAATTATGATTTGCCGCAGCGTAATTGAAAGCCGATCGATGTCGAGTCCCATAGCGTGAGATATCAAACGGCTGTCCCTTAGAATTTCCAAATCCATCTGGTCCTATTAGCGCAGGGTGATGGCTTATTGGTGCGGTAAGTGTTGCACCAAAAGCAAGAACGTTAAAAAAGGTGTCAATGACAAGTGCTCCGTCTACGGTTGCCAACTGTGCGATTCGCTGAATAATTTCACAAGCAGCTTTACGATATGCGATTCCCATCACGGTATTACTGCCATTCAGGAGGCACCTCTCAATCGTATCTCTGAGGTTATAGTTACCGACAAGTTCATGTTTAGGGTCATAATGGTTCGCAATTGATGGCCGGGCTGCTTCGAGAATAACAATCGTGGCTCCATGGCCTCGTACTGATGTTTCTTCCAACAGTAGCTCAAGTACGGAACGAACAAAATGCCAGTATATTCCGTTAGATGTGGTATAGAGTGGATCACGTTTTATGGCGGCCAGCACGTGGGCCCCAAGCGACTCAGACATAAAAGGTGTCGGACTTGCTGACACGAAGTATCCAGCCTGAAACCTACCGATGAGGGCTCCACCCCGCGAGACAGCGAAAGAGCCACGATCTCTGGTTGTAAAGGTGAAGAAGTCAGGACGCATGCCGAAATTTCCATGGATTGTGATGACGTCTTCAGATAAGTTGTTGGTCTTTTGAGAATGCTGGAATACACCCCAGATATAAGGATCACCATCAGTCTCTTTGAACTCTACGGCTATCGTCGAGAATTGCGGATCAAAAGCGCCAGCAAACTTGGGGAGCGTTGAACTGGTGAAGGGAACTGGTTCTTTTAGAACGAGTAGTGCGGAAGGGTTGATCGATACGGACTCCGTACCTTCTTGCCTTCCCACCAAGACGACAGAAAATTTGATTGACTTGCCCTCTTCTTCCTTGAGACTAGCAAGATAGGAAATATCCACAAAGCACTGAAGCACTGGGAGGATAGGCAATTTCACATTCCTCCGACGGCGAACCGGATGGGCCTGGTCTGCGCTCCATGCGTTACAGATTCTCTCAAGTATTGTAGGGCTAAGCACTGGATTAATCATATGAGTCGATGTATCTGCGATTTAAAAATGTCTAGATGGAGTCAAAGGAAGATAGGAATCCTCGATTGCCTACTTTTTATAACGCCCGATTACTTCTCCTGGAAAATATCTGATAATGTTTGCAAATTCAATCAATTGCAGTTCATATGGCCTTATTTCACGTCACCCTACACCGATTGGTCACTTGCAAGAACCCCCAAGTAAAACGGACAAATACGGGAGTGTTCAAAAAGCATGTCCAGCAAGGCCGCAGTCGTCTGGCCGGGCGGAGTGTACGGAGGAGTACGTGAGTGCGCACAACGCGAAGAGCGTCAAGTCTGTGCGCCCGAAGAGAGCCGGTTAGGGAGAACTCTGCTGGCGGCCAGTTTCAACACTCACGCTAATCGAACACGACGGTTTTTTGGCCGTAGACTAGCACCCGATGCTCAACATGGAGGCGGATCGGTTAGGACCAACCCATCAAGACCTTGCGAACGGGATCTAATTTGCGCACCCAGGGCAACCTGTAGACGTGCATCATGGAGGAAAACATCCGCATCAAAGAGATTCTTCGACAAAAGCATTTTTACGCGCCCTGCCCCCTTTATCTGAATTCAATCCTTGAATTCCTCGGACTCCATCCGCTGGATATCGATCATCGAACGGTCAAGAAAAGCCCGGATCTCCTCATCCCACCCGCTCTTGAATTCAGTTTTCAGAAATGCATCAACGATTTCCTTGGCTTTGTAAGATGCCGTGACCATGCCACCCATGGTGAGTACATTAGCATTGTTGATGGATCGGGCTTTGGTTGCAGTGGAAGGATCTTCGCACACCGCGGCATAGACATTCGGATGCTTGTTCGCAATGATCGCCATGCCCATCCCGGTACCACACACCAGGATCCCGCGATCACACTCACCTGAACCCACTTTTCCGGCCAGTTCATGAGCGACTTCATAATAGGAACGTGCTTCCTCCGTTGTCCCGCCCACATCCACGCACACATGACCGAGTGCCAGGACATGTTGCTTCACTGTCTCTTTCAGTTCCAGTCCAAAGGGATCGGCTCCGACTCCAATTTTCATGTCCAGTCTCTCCTTGCTGTTTCTGCCATCAGCGCCTCATCTTACGGATGCCACGGCAACCCGTGAACGCCGTCCCCGGCACCTGCTCGTGAGACTATAGTTCTCACACATGCTTCGTCTCCTAACAGACCGAAAAGATCCTATGTGCAATCTACTCTATTCGAAGCGGGATGCGGAGCTTCGATTTCAAGTCTGGCACATACCCGCGTATTCTCTTAAAGGCTGAAAAATGTGTCAAGATGTGGGTCGGCAGAGAGGAAACGGGGAACCCAAAAGGTCAGAATATTATGTTGGAATTAGCGGGCTCTTGGACTATAGGCTCATGGGAAACTCTGTCAACATTTTACTAATCGAACACGACGGTTTTACGACCGTAGACTAACACCCGATGCTCAACATGCAGTCGGATCGCTCTAGCCAGGACCAGCACTTCCAGATCGCGCCCCTTCCGAATAAGATCCTCCACGGTATCTCTGTGACCGACACGGACCACGTCCTGTTCGATAATGGGGCCTTCATCCAGTTCCGGCGTGGCGTAATGCGCGGTCGCTCCGATGATTTTGACTCCACGGTCGTAGGCTTGATGGTAGGGCTTGGCCCCGACAAATGCAGGCAGAAAGGAATGATGGATGTTCATAACCGGACAGCCGATTTCCTCTAGGAATCTCTCACTGACAATTTGCATGTAGCGGGCCATCACGACCAAATTCACCTGATGCTCACGAAAGACTGCCAGAACCTCTCGTTCCTGCTGTTCCTTGGTTTGGGGCGTGACAGGGACATACCGAAAGGGAATATGAAAGAGGTCCGTCCACCATTTTGTGGTCTGGTGATTAGAGATGACCACCGGAATATCGATCGCTAGCTCCCCTCGCCGATGTCGTTGCAACACATCAACCAGACAATGATCATATTGAGAAACTAGAATACCAATTCGTGGTTTTCGATCCGAAAAATATATTTGAAAATTCATGTTAAAAATTTTGGCGATGGGAGCGAAGGCATTGGCAATCTCTTCTTGAGGAATCTGAAATCCGGCCAGATCAAACACGGTCCGCATAAGAAAGTCTCCGGTTTCGCGATCCGTATGGTGATCGGAATCCAGAATGTTTCCTCCAAATTCATGAATAAACCCTGACACCCTCGCAACAAGGCCTTTATGGTCTTTGCAGGTAATCAATAAGCTGGCGGTGGCATTGGACATAGCGACTCCTTCAGGGTCTTATACAGAGACCTCCAAGGCATGGAGATGGTTTAGCCAACTCACACAGCAATCGTAAACGGTAGAGAAGGGGAAGAACGACCGTCCCAGACTCCCTCCCTGGAGAATTGGGCAATCATAGCGAAAGGTAGGGGTATGGTAAATGTTATTGACTCGTGTTCTGATCGTATTCAGCGGCCTCCACGAAGAAATAGGTATGGCAGGCCCGATCGATAAACGCCTTGGAGAGAGTCGGCGGCACTCCATTAAATTTCGCAATACTGACAATTTGCTCGATCAGATCCCGTGGATGACAACTCCGCATATTCAATTGATACTTGACATACACACCCTCCAATAAATACTGGACAGCCTCCGGATCATACGGCACCCCTTTTTTTCTGCAGACTTCTTCAAATATCTGAGTAAACCGTTCAGGAGTCGGATCGGCAATGTAAATTTTATTTCTGATCCGGCGAAGGAACGCTTCATCGGCCAGCTTGGCCGGCTCCAAATTGGTGGCAAATAAGACAATGGTATCAAACGGGATTTGAAAGACCTTCCCCGTATGCAATGTCAGGTAATCCACCCGCTTTTCCAACGGTACAATCCATCGGTTTAACAAATCCCGCGGACGGACCAATTGTCGCCCGAAGTCGTCAATCAGGAACACGCCGCCATTGGCTTTAATATGAGGGGGCGCTTTGTAATATTTCGCGGAAGCATTAAAAGAGAGATCAAGCGTGGCCATCGTCAACTCACCGCCGGCAAATTCGATCGGACGTTTACAGAGCACCCAGCGCGTATCCTTTTCCACTTTGGCTTCAATTAAGGATCTGGCCGCTTCTTGTGGTGCGTCGACTTTGACGTGGGTAATCGGATCGAATACTTGGATAATTTGTCCATCCACCTCCATGGCATAGGGGATATACACCTCCCCCCCGCCTACCGCCTCCAGCATTTTCCCAATGGCTTCGGCCAGGACCGTTTTCCCGTTTCCAGGAGGCCCATACAAAAAGATGGCCCAGCCGGAATTCACGGCTTCCCCGAGCTGATCAACGGTACCGGGAGTCAACACCAGATGTTCCGTGGCCGCTGTCACCGTTCGTCGGTCAATGGTTAAACTATTGACGGGCTGACTTTTGATCATGTCGATATACTGATTGAGGGGAACGGGAGCAGGTCCCACATACCGGCACAGATCCATAAACGCCGTGGCCCGCTGACGACCCGCTTCCGTCAACACATACCGGAGTAACACCCCAAGCGATTCCCCATGTCCCTTGACCTCGCAGAGCTTCTCCCGTTGAATGAGGGTGAACAGCTCCTTCATGACCCCATACGGCAATTTCATAATCTCCCCGGCCGATCGCTCGGTGAGTTCCCCTTGGGTGTAGAGAGTTCTGACCAGAAGCTGTATAAGCAATTCCTCCGGCAACCCGGTCTCTTCAATCGTCGTCGGAGCCGTTAAGGAGCGGGCGTTGAGAGGTTGGGTCTTCGCGCTTCCATTAGATGTCATCGTCGCAACCGAACTCATTCATCATCTCCTTTGATAAGTCCATATCTTGAACAAGGGGACATGGCGGGACAGAGGTTGTTCGATTCGTCAACATTCGCCCTTTTACAAAAGGGATAATCTCTGTAAAATTAGGACAACATCGCCATGCATACGTCCACACGCTATTCTCCAATCTCGCCCATACGACTGTTTCCCGAGGTGGCATGAGGATTTCTTTCCACGAGAATCCCTATCTCAGGCATGTTCGTTCCACAGTGCATTCCCATATCGGTTCTTTCATAAGATGGCTTCAGAGCAGTCATTTGAGGTGGGGAGGGCGCCTGATGCTTATCAGCCTTTTCTCACTGCTTGGCTGTTCCGAATCCCTTCCCGATTACACCCTTCGGTTTGGATTAGCTAATCCTCCAACGAATTTAGATCCGCGGTACGCCACAGATGCCACTTCGGCTCGACTCAATCGGCTTCTGTATTCGCGCTTAGTGGACTTCGGTAAGGGCACGATCCCGATTCCAGCGTTGGCCAAGTGGCGTGAACTCTCTCCCACCCATTATCGATTTGACTTACCGAACCCGAAACCGCTGTTCCACAACGGAGAACGACTTTCCGCCTACGATGTCAAAGCGACCTATGACTCCATTCTAAATCCTGCCACCGCATCTCCTCATCGCGGCATTTTGCAAATTATCACCCGGATCGACACGCCGACCGAGAATACCGTTGATTTCTACTTGAAGCAGCCCGATGCATTATTTCCTGGCTACTTAGTTATCGGCATTCTCCCGGCAAACCTAATTGCTAATGGGCATCCATTCCATGACCATCCCATGGGAAGCGGGCCGTTTCAATTTCTCGAACGACCCGACGACAACCGGCTTATCATCGAGCGACGAGCCGATGGCCAACGTGTTGAGTTTTTAAGAATTCCCGATCCGACCGTTCGCACACTCAAGCTCCTGGCCAATGAGATTCATCTGGTTCAGAATGATCTCCCCCCTGAACTCGTCACCTATTTGTCGGACCATGAGGGTATCACCTTGCAACAGCGTCAGGGGGCAAACTTTGCCTACCTGGGATTCAATCAATTAGACCCTGTGGTCGGCCAAGAACTGGTACGGAAGGCTATTGCCCATGCCATCGATCGTGAACACATTATCCAATTCGTGTTGAGAGGACGCGCCAGGGTCGCGCAAGCGCTCTTTCCCCCGGAGCATTGGGCTGGAGACGCATCCTTACCAGCGTACACCTACGATCCGAAGGAGGCGAAGCGCTTATTGAAAGAAGCCGGATTTGATCAAGACCATCGGCCCACCATCACCTATAAAACCTCGACTGACCCCTTTCGATTACGCTTGGCGACTATCATTCAATACCAACTCGATCAGGTTGGCATTGATGTCTCGATCCAAAGCCACGATTGGGGCACATTTTACGGTGACATCAAATCCGGCCGATTCCAAATGTATAGTTTGGCCTGGGTTGGCGTGAAATCTCCGGATATTTTTCGGTATGCCTTTCATAGTGACGCCATCCCTCCTCTCGGTGCCAACCGTGGTCACTATGCCGATGCCCTGGCGGATCGTCTCATGACGCAAGCCGAACAGACCATGAACAAACAGGCGCAGCAGGCGCTCTATCGCACTCTTCAAGCCCGTCTCTTGGATACCCTCCCCTATGTGCCCCTCTGGTTTGAAGACCATTA
>JAGQKG010000249.1 GCA_020430245.1 Nitrospira sp. | reverse complement strand
TTGACCAGTTCTTCGATAATGTCAAAGAGTCTCTCGCGCTCCACGCGTGCAGATTCTTCATCTGGCATGTATTCAGAAGGATCATCCACGAGCGATGAGAACAAAACCGCGCGGCAGGCGGCAAGTGGTCGACGTGCCCACCACAAATGCAACGTGGATGGGTGTCCGTGACGGATTGATTTCTCCCGCGCAGCTTCCTTGTTGATCGCTTCGAGGGGGAGGGAGACTTCGATGAGTTTTTTGCGATAGGTCATTGGGGAGCCTTATAAATCGTTTTGTAAAGAAATTCGATAGGAAGCGGGGTGGAGCCTTAAGTGTCCAATTTGTTTTGATTGCACAAGGTTATTTCCGGGGAATAGAATTGGCTCCCCGCTGCGGTCTTCCAGTAATAAAGCATGATGCTGAGGATCTTGCTCGATAAGATGCCAAACTTCTGTTGGAAGATCGAGAGGTTTGAGTTCCAGGCAGTGTTCCCTTGGCCAGAAATATTGGGAGATTACTCCGCTTGCGTCTCGAACTGCCCACGGGAAAACACCCTCCGATTTTATCAGAACCCTTCCGTCAGCGTGAATAAACCGTTGTGCGTCGCTCTTTTGGTAGCCCTGATACAATGCAAACCGCTCCATTAACGGCGTTTTTGGTGGTTGGGTCCTGCCGGAATGTGGTGGATGTGGGCGGTCAGAAGTGTCAACCGGATCACTATCACCACTGAGGTCGCCGGTATCAGCAGCAACTTCCGGAATAGCGGGATTTTCTTTCCCGGACGGCACGTTTAGTGCCGATTCAGTCACTGGCTCTTTTTGATGATCAGTATCAGAGGCGGACAAATCCTCAGTTGGGATGGTATTGTCTTCGGGGACCAGAGCGAAATTCTCCTCCAAATATGAACGGATATCAGCCTCATTACGCCCGAAACAATAGGTGAGTAGCGCTTCCATTTCGGTCCAATCGAATACTGCGGCAATCTGCTTGGATAGCCGGCTTGCCAACTTTGCCTTGGATAGGTTTGCAATGTAAACCGTCTCCCCGATCCAAGCCAGGTCTTCACTTTCTGCAATTCCTGCGGGCTTCCCGTTTAGGTATGGAAGTGTGGTGATGGAATTTACCTGCAAGCCGGCAGTGATGGATAGCCTGACAGCCTGTGTTCGAATATTCTGTGTTTTGACCTCATCGGTTAGGATCACTCGGGCTAAAATCCGCCCAACGGTTTGAAGCCATTGCATGGATATGGGTTGTCCATTTGGTGAAGATTGTTCCAGATTCTTCTCGACCTGACTAGCGAGTGTAGGAAGAGCAGAGAACGGCGGTTCTCGCGTCAGGTCAATACCCAGCATTTGAAAATCAGCGGTTTCTGATTTGACCCAATCAAACAAATTGCCATATCGAAAAAGGGATTTCATCGTCAGGCAGTATTTCAGTTTATTAATGGAAACCCATTCCCCTGATAGATTGAGCCAACGTTCACACTCCCTCCAAATACGAATTGGATGTCTGCCAAGCAGTGCTTTTATCCGTTGGGCGTCAGATGTGGACGGCTTTTCATCAACGGGAAGATTCATGAGCCACTGAATTGCGAGTTCTGCCGTGGGACGCTCGTTTATGCCGATCTTTCTCCAGAATGACAACTGATTGACAAGTGGGTGTATCAGGGCTGCTCCAGGAGCATCGTGTTCTTCGGCAGAGATATAGATGGTCTCTGACGATTGCCATGTTTCATCATCAGCAAAAATTAATTTCTCCTCGCGGAAAAGAGCCTTTATATTTTGCTGATCGTCTGTGGAGCAATTTTCGAACAAGGCATCAAGGCGCTGATACCATTTTGCCAGTTCGAGTATGGGTGGCTTCGAGGCTTTCGCCAGTGCCCGCAAGCGTTCCATGATATGTGACGACCCTGTGGGGCTGTTACGCACACCGAGGAAAACCAATAAGGCGCGTGTAGCTTCTGTATCCAGCCGAGCGTCCACGAATGCCTCAACATCCATGAGTGGTTCTGTCTGCGGGGTCCGACACATCAAATCAGAAGGGATTTTATAGTTACCATGCGTATCACGCAGACAGGGTAATTTTTGAAGTTTGAGAATCCAGGTTGGGAACAGATGCTTATTGGTAAGCGCCTTCTTATTGCCGGTTGTGGCGACATGAAAAGCGCGCGCTCCCTGGGTGTTTTCCCAGATGATGCGTTGGTGCAATAGCTGCTCCACCAACCGCCCCCAATAGGAGGGATCGTCTTTCGCGCTGGTCTCCCAATATGTCCAGTATTCCGCTGGGAAATCCCAATCTTCTATTTCATATTGAGACGTTTTGTATTGATATTCAATAGAGGAACTGGGTTGACCGCGATTTTCAATTTCTTTTTCTATCTTGTGATCCCCATAAATTGACCGCCTTGTCTGGCTAATGGGCGCGAACCGTCTAATCCTGGCATTTCCAGAGTTGACCCACTCCATCCACTCATCCTCGGTGCAGGAAATAAAATGTTGAGAGTATTCGTTATGCAGAAGAACGCGCTGACGGAGATGGGGTGGTATGAATTCTTCAAACAATCCCTTTTCGTCAAATAAAATTGGCTCTTTAGTTGGGTGTAATTGCCCATCTCGGGTAAAGAATTTGAAATTGTCTCCTGCTTTTGCTCCTAATTTCGAAGCAATTTGAGTAATGCGAATGCAGGCATCCAAGCTGGGGGATTGAACAGAAAAGAATTCAGTTGCAACCTGTTCTAACACCATATCAACATTGCTCGGTTTATCCAGCCCTGTACGAACGAGCATTTGATCGGCTACAGCGACCCTTTCCCGAAGCAGGTCATTGTTGGTTTCTTCTGAAACTCGTCGTTGTTCTGTGAGAAACCGCAGCCAGTTAACATCCAATACCAATAAATACTTGGCAAGAAAATCCCAGTCTTCCTCCGATTGCAGGAGTCTTTTCTCGCCTAGTCGCACCGCCTTATTTGATGATAATAGGACATCTCTTCCTCTGACTGGATGGATATTAAGATTCTTGAATTTCCAAGAATATCCCCAATTACCGGCAAAATTCCATAATTCCAACAATGCCGCCCAAGTCGTTGGTTTTGGCGGTGTCATGATTGAAAGCCGATTCAATACATCATCTTGTCCGAAAGATGAAATGGCTTTATTGGCTTGGAGCTTTTTGCGATTCTTGTCGTTTACATGACGGGAGAGTAAGTGTGGTCGAACCGTATCTGTGCTCAAGATGTCGCTGATTTGATTATCACCCCATATATCCCACAATATTGCTGGAACATGGGCGCAATTGCCAGAGAGGGTCAGGTTTCCTTGATCAGTGAGAACATACGCACGATTATGAATGGTGTTTAGAAATGCCGTCTCAATTACCAGCTTGCAGGCATTTTCTAGAGAGTCGTCTTTGCCACTAGGCTCTGGAATAAGATCGTAAGAATTGGCTCGTTCGGATAAATCCAGATCTTTATTTTCAAGCCATTGAAGCATCGCTTGAGCTGCCAATTTGCCGATTCGCTCCAAAAGCCAGCGGTTGGTAAATGATGTCTCGGGGTCCTTGATCTTAAGACGAGCAGGGTCCTGAATAAATGGAGCATTCACAGCAAAAGAAAGGGATGTTCTTACACCGGTAGGTAATACAACAAAAAATTGCCCCGGTGCTCCAAGGACTAGCTCGACTGTGCATGGGGGAAGATTGGCGCTTTCTCCCATTTCCAGCAGACGTTCATCATCAATCTCTTTCAAGGCTTCATCTGGAAAAGGTTCAGCCTCTGATCGAATGATTAGATAAGGGTCAACCTCTCCATTGAGAGTCATTTTTTCGGAGTTGAGAATGGGCCCTTCTCCCACATTTTTCCATGACAACTCTCGATCCCCCAACTTCAAACTACGAATGTGATTGAAAAACAAAAGGGAGAATGGGCTGGTCAACCATTCAACAATATTGTTCTCCAATTCCCTTTGGCGTTGTTCGTCGCCAAACTTAACCAAAATTTTAGTAGTTCCATCCGATGTGGTTTTCTCGTCAAGCCATTGAGGGAGGGTGAATCTTGATTTATTAAATGCGACCGCGAGGGTGGGCGTTAAAAGAACTACGGTGTCCCCGAGACTGAATGTGCTTTTGAAACCAATGCCACGAAATCCAATTGTGCGAAGAAGGCGTTTATTGGAGTATCCAAAGCGACAAAGCGAAGCAAAATCATCCTTGTTAAAATCCTTGCCATTATGTACAAAGGAGAAAACCCCATCCTTTATTTGTACCTTGACCTCGGTCGCCTTGGCATCATCTGCGTTTTGAAGAAGTTCTGAGAGAACATGGCGAGGACTTTGTACTTGCTTGAATAATTGATGCCAGGGTGCAGCCAACTCGCGGTTGTCTTCAAGTTGCCGCCAGAGGTTGAGGGCGTTCTGTTGGATTTCATCAAAATAATCAGGCTTCTGCATTTTTGTCATGGCTATCGAGCGTTTGATAGCAACTCAGCTAACTCATAATTAACACTGACAGCTCCAAAGTCTGGCTCGCGCTGAAAGGGTTTTTTAATGTAAATAGGTTCCTTGCCAATCGCTTTTTCACCATCGAAGGTCACTTCCACCACAGCTAGAATAAAATCATCAGGCTTGTTAAGCGCCGCAAGGATTTCCTTACGTGTCACTGTTACGGTGGTTGAGCCCTC
>JAGQKG010000248.1 GCA_020430245.1 Nitrospira sp. | reverse complement strand
AACCGACCCGGAGCCTTGATGAGTAATCTAATCCTGGGCAAATTTGCCCTTGAAAATTTTTATTATTCAACACTCCCTCATATGAAATAGGGAACGGGAAAATCCGACAGGATTTATTCCACGATCCGAACAATTCAATCAATATCAGTAAATCGACTGGGCAGAAACCTTCCCTTTCTGGCTGAATTCGACAAGAACCAGTCGCACCTTCCAGCAATCTCGGCATCACCGCTCCGCCTCTGCATTTTACCTTTTCCCTCTATTCACCGATGAACTACCCGATAAGGGACATCCAACGGCCCCAAGGACCCAATCAGGATGGTAGATCCCAAGAGAAAAACCTTTCTCACCATAAGAACACGACATAATCACAACTTCAATAAGGGGATTGGAAATGGCCGCATTGCACCAAGAACAGGGAAAACCACGCTTACATTGTCTGTTCATCCTACTTCTCTTTTTTTGGGGGACAGGGACAGTCCATGGCCAAGTAGTCGGGGATGGGTACAACAACAGCCTAATATACAAAATTCAATCGGATACGAATACCGTCTATATTTTGGGATCGATCCATGTGTTGGCCGAAGAATATTATCCTCTCACTCGATCCTTCTCCTATGCCTATTACAATTCACAAAAGGTCATTTTTGAAATTGATCCGGAAATATTATTTTCTCCCGACTCATTTTCTAAACACGAAAAACAGTACACACTCCCAAAGGGAAAAACACTGGAAACGGTGCTCTCCCCAAAAACCTATGGGCTGATCAAACAGAAGATTAAATCTTTGGGAGGAAATATTGAGGATCTCCAACAATACAAACCCTGGGTGCTCTATCTTACGTTAAGCGGACGATTCGATTCGTCGATAGATTTTCGCCCCGAATTAGGAATTGAAAATCATTTCTATCGCATGGCCAAGGATGCCGGAAAACCGACGGGCGGGCTGGAGACCATTCAAGACCAATTGAATGTTTTTGACACCCTTCCGCTCACCATCCAGGACGCGCTCCTTCAGGAATCCCTCGCCGCCACTGGATCAAAGGACCGAGAACAAGCGTTTTTACATATGGTCAAAGACTGGCACCAGGGTAATCTCGACGGGTTAGAACAATTAGTGGAGTCATTCAAAACCTACCCGCTGTTCTACAAAAAACTCCTCGTCCAACGAAACCAGAACTGGATTCCCCAAATTGAATCGTTTTTACAAGAGGAGAAAAACGTGTTGATTATTGTGGGTGCGGCTCACCTCGCGGGAAAAGACGGATTACTTGCTCTGCTGAAAGACAAAGGCCACCACATTGAACGAGTGTCTTATGCCATGCCTTAAACGGTAAAGGAAGGTCCCGTTACGGCCGATCAGCATCGGCCATGCCCTTTCGAGCCATCCAATCAATCATCTGCGGGCTCATCAATTTCATCCACCGACCCCACCGTCCTCTCCAGGACGTAAACACCAGTCGTTCCCGCCGGGTCATCCCCTTTAAAATCATGTCCGCACACTTCTTCGCGGTTAAGAATTTGGCATGTCCTTCAAGAACTCGCCCGAAAGGTTGTCCATGAGGCCCGAGACTTCGTTTATGAATTTCGGATTGCACAAAATCGGGGGCCACAATGGTTACGGTGACTCCCGTTCCTGCCAACTCAATGCGAAGCGACTCAAAGAATCCATTCATCGCATGCTTACTGGCACAATAGGCTGAATGAGCCGGCACTCCCGTCAAACTTGCGACACTGGAGATCGCAACAATCCGGCCTTGCGTGGTCTTTAAGAACGGCAGCGCAAATTTGGTACAATAGACGCTACCGAAAAAATTCACCGCCATCACGCGATGATACGGTTCCACGTCGTGAGCATCCTCCACTGTCGACCACATAGATATGCCGGCATTATTCACCAACACATCAATCCTGGAATACAGAGAACCCACCTGTTGGATCATCGCGGAACAGGCATGGGGATCCGTCACGTCTGTCGGAATGATCAGTGCAGATGCTCCCAGACTTTCACAAGCGAGCGCCACCTCCTGCAAACGTGACCGATCTCTCGCGACAAGCACCAGCTGGGGAGCCTGTGGCGCCAACGCACAGGCGAGCGCCTTTCCAATACCCGATGACGCCCCGGTAATGAGAATCACCTGGTTTGTAAATTCACTCATCGTCCCTTCCTCAGGAATTGAAATGAGATGGCCCCTATTGACAGATTTTTTTAACGAGCGTAGCATTACCTCTACGCTCACGAAAGCCGATTATGAATGGAAGGAGAGAATGAGCGTGCATCTCCTTTCAAACCGCAAAGAGGAAAGGGGGTCTCAAATGGACGACCTTACTCCACCGGATCATGTAGGCCCATCGGCGGCGAAACCCGCCTCAGTCTCCTGACGGGCCTTCTCGTTTCTGCCGAATCATATCCCTGCTCCAACACAAGCGTGCCAAAGGGCAAATGCCAGGCGGCAGTCCACTGGGCTTGGAAGTGAGTCATAAGAGGGATCTTCAACATTCACATCTGGAAGATTCGGCCAAACCATTAACGAGAAACGCGTCATTAGCCTACTGATGGGTCATACTGAACATGAGGTTCGCGTATTGTGGCGTATGCCACATAATCCGAGGGGCTCCCTTTCACGGGATAAGCCCCTCGGATTGTTTTTCATGCCGGCACCACCATCATATGACCGTTCTTCACATCTTCTTTCACTCAAATTCCTGAACGCCTGACATGAGCCCCCCTTCTACACGATTTCAACCATATTGTCTTGAGTTACCAACCTGGATCACCGATTATCTGGTACAACAACCGGAAACCTACCCGACTCCGGATGCTCGCATGGAACTGGTCATTAAGCTGGCGCAACTTAACATTCAATATGGGACAGGGGGACCATTTGGAGCAGGGGTTTTCCGCTTGGATACTCAAGAACTGGTCGCGCCCGGTGTGAATCTGGTTCTTTCGTCGAAAAGTTCAATTGCCCATGCTGAAGTGGTCGCGATCATGATGGCACAGCAAATTCTCGGCTCCCATAATTTAGGAGCAACCGGGCTTCCCATCCACGAACTAGTCACCAGTTGTGAGCCCTGCAGTATGTGCCTGGGGGCGATTTCCTGGTCCGGCGTTCGCCAAATCGTCTGTGGCGCCAGGGGAACCGATGCCGAAGCGGTGGGTTTTGATGAAGGTCCCAAACCTGCGAATTGGATGATGGAACTTGAACAGAGGGGAATTGCCGTCACCATGGACATTGAACGAGCCAGCGCATCTTCTGTCCTCCGGCAATATGTCCAAAACGGCGGAGAGGTGTATAACGGCCGGAAAGGATAGATGAGGTGCTATTTCCCTTTCCCAATTTCAAGGAGAAACGCTGATGGCTCCTAAACCAAACACGTCAACGACTTCTCACTCACCAACCATTACCCTTGCCATTGATATTGGCGGGTCGGGAATCAAAGGGCTCCTGCTTAATCAGTCGGGCCACGCCATGTCTGAACGGGTGCGAATGGTCACACCAAAACCCGCTACGCCAAAAGCCATCGTCCCGCTTATTTCGGATATTGCCAAAACTCTTGGCCGGTTTGATCGAGTATCAGTGGGCTTTCCGGGCGTCATTCATCAGGGGTGGGTAAAAACAGCCCCCAACCTGGACGCATCCTGGCCTGGAACCGATCTTGTTGGAGAATTGGAACAATACCTCCAAAAACCGGTTCGGGCGGCAAATGATGCCGATGTGCAAGGCTATGGTGCGATCAAAGGCCAAGGGGTCGAAATGGTCATTACGCTGGGAACCGGATTTGGCACCGCGTTATTTATTAATGGGCACCTCGTGCCAAATTTGGAAATTGCTCACCATCCCTTTCGGAAACAACAAACATACGAGGTACAATTAGGTGACAGCGCACTGAAAAATGTGGGGAAAAAGAGATGGAATCTACGTCTGGCCAAAGCAATTGACATATTGGATCGAGTGATTAATTTCGACCATCTCTACATAGGCGGGGGCAATGGCAAAAAGGTCACCATTCCATTGCCATCTCATGCCACAATCGTCTCAAATACCGCGGGTCTCCTTGGGGGGATCGCGCTCTGGGGGGATCCCAATGTGGTCCTTCCACCTCAAACCAAGAAGCCTGGCAAAGGAACCGCACGAAAACGGGCTCCTCGAAAAAAGACATCAAAAACCCTCCAGAAGAAAAAGGATTGACTCCCATAAACGCCTCACCACTCAACTCGTTCCACGCCAAGTTGTGCATTACCTCCATCCTGGGGGAAATCGACTACCGGCACACACCACCATGATTCCTTACGGATTACCTCAACTTCTCTGGGTTGGTCTAGGTGGGTTTTTAGGGTCGGTAGGCCGATTTGTGATCTCCGGCCTCTTTAACCGCCTTAGTCCGGCCCTTGCCTTCCCGACCGGCACTCTGGCCGTGAATATTCTCGGCTGTTTCCTGATCGGATTAATCCATGGGTTGGCCGAGTCCCGGAATATGCTAGGAACGGACACCAGAATTTTTCTGTTTATCGGCGTTCTGGGTGGATTCACGACCTATTCGACCTTCGGGTTCGAATCCCTGGCACTCCTGAAAGACGGGGCCATGCTCAAAGCCTCCGCCAATATCATTATCCATATCTTTGTCGGTCTAGCTGCCGTCTGGCTGGGTGATACATTAGGGCGGCT
>JAGQKG010000247.1 GCA_020430245.1 Nitrospira sp. | reverse complement strand
CCACAAGGCCAGAAGAGCTTACAGAGAGAATGGGCCCCTTAATATGAGGGGCTAACTCGCGGTCCTCGGACAAGTCCGCCAAGAACAAGAGCGTCCGATCATGGGGACGGGCGGCAGGCGTCGGACCAGGGGAGCAAACTCGTACCTTACCACTTCCTTATACCCGCTGAGTTGGTGTCGGTGTGATGTTCTGTGTTGCGGGGTTTCGCCCCCGCCAGACGACCCACTTTTGTTTCGGTCAAAGTGGCCAAAACCATGTTGGCCGTGGTGTGGCCCTTTGGGTTCCCTGTGCGGTTCGCCGACCCCGGCGGCGCGCAAACTCGCTACGTTCACACACTGCGCGCCTTTTTTCCGGGGTCGGCTGCACTGCTCGGCCACACCACAAGGCCAGGAGAGCCTGCTGAAAAATTCGCCCCTTAATTATGGCGGGCTGAATCGGGGGGCTCACACAAGCCCGTCAAGAACAAGAGCGTCCGATCTGGGGACGGGCGGCAGGCGACGGAGTTCTTAACTGAATTGTTATTCTGAGCCACCGGCGAAGAATCTGTGCCCAGCCGGACGATTGTCTTCCTGCTTGAAAAGAGACCGGGTGGATTTGATTATCTGGTTTCGCCCCGAATAACTTTCGAGGAGACACGAATCTTTCCTTGACAAATTTCAACGATTATTAAACTATGCTTCTGGTTTGGAGGTTAAGGAGGGCTATTGGATGAATCTGAAGTCCGGTGACCGAGCTTTGAACTCATTTAAAAGGTGGGCAGGCTAGTCGGCAGAAGATGTGGTGATAAGCTGTTGGTACCGAAGAAAGCCGTTGAATTTAGGTCTTCAGCGGATTCGTATAGCAATCGAAATGTTGAATTATGAACAGGTTCTCAAGGTCGGATTGTTGTTCTTTGCGCTGGTCGCAATCTTTGGTGTGTTTGCCGGAAGCAACGAACCAGTTGTGTGGTTCCTTGAAGGAACCACACTGGAACCCTTGCTGAACGAATTACATATCGGCAACTCGATTGTATTCAATCTATCGGTAGGCTACCTCGTCAGTACCTTCTTTTGGTTATTAGTTGTCTATTTTCCGGAGCGACGGCGGAAAACTATCCTCCGGAACAATCTGAGCCGTCGGTATCAAAGCTTCAAAGAGGACACAATTCAGATCCTTCTATCGTGCGCAATCAACACTTACGACTTTGAACTCGTGAAAGAGCTTTGTGATCACAGGAGGTTCAGGGCATTCTTTGATGAGAAAAACAAGGAGCGTTGGTACTCGGCGCTCAATGGCCTAGAGGAAAACACAGATCGCATAAACGACCTGCTTTTAGAGCTTGAAATGTTAGCGCGTGAAGTTGCGTATATCCTCGACAACGTCAGCATTCAAGATCCAAAGGTGCACGATTTCTTCAAACGACTGAACGAGCACATATACCGCCTTAAGAATGCAAGTGTTTACTCTGGTGAACAGGTCAAGTATTTGAGCAGCTTTCTTTGGGAAATTCATGCATGTTGGAACAGGATTGACGGTCAGCAAGATAAGGACAATATTCGGGAGATGATTGACACACTCTGATTATTATCTCGGTCGATGCTACCGAATCTAATGCTTAACAATGCTATTAACAGGGCCGCCAAACACCCATGTGCCTTTGGCGCGCACCTGGCTGCCGCCGATTATTTTGAGTGTTCAGCTGCTCTGAGCAGCCGAACGCTCGAGTCGAATCGACTGTTTCCGCCCTGCCACTCATCCGCAGACTATGTTGGGTATCGTGATTAAGAGTGATTTGTTCATGGGCATCCGCGCCGTCTGGAACGCTAATGTGGATCGGCTTATCGAGAATCAGTTTGTTGGTTTCGTCTATATGCTGGTGGTCCTGCCATTGTTCCTACTTTTTCTTTTCGGGGTGGCAATTGGTGCGTTCCCTGGGCTGCTTTTTCATGGCCTCCTCTGGAAGGAGGTCAAATTTAATATGGCCACAGAACAGACTAAGATTACCCATGATTTATCTTTGATCTTTCTTGGCGGCATCTCGGCGGTGTTGTTTTTTATTTATGTGCTACCTAATTTCACAGGGTTGGCGCGCGAAGATCAAGGATGCCCTACGAAACCATACTGCTAGGTAAGGCTGAGTGCTTGGGTTCAGGTCTTGCGATTATGATGATGGATGGTTTCCTTTGGGATAGTTGATTGAAGCTGAAAGCCAATTGCGTGGTTGCAAGGCCTGATCCCAAAAAGACTCAAAAAACAGTCGACGTGAAACTAGCAAAGGAAGGCAGATGCAAGGGTCTTAAATAGGAGAGGCTCATTTGATGGAATTGAAGGACATATTCTTTTTATATTTGGGTAAGATGAAACAGATACATCTCTATCAAAGGGCTATACAAAAAATTGCGACGAAAGAGCTAGAAGAATTAAATGAATTCGAAAAATCGATAGAAAACCACCCAGATCTTATTGGACTATCGTCCGCATATCACAGAATGTCTTTTCGTATAGCCAAAGATGGTTCGGATTTTATTTTTGGCAAGGAGGAAAGTACGATTAAGGATAGAAAGCTTGCTGTCATCTTGCACAAAAACAAGCAGTATCAGTGGCTGTTGGCTGAGGCATACGAAGAGATTTGAGGATTTCTTGGAAAACGCATACGCTTTTGCAGGGCATAGGAACAACAATTTCTGGCCTCTTTCAGATTATGGGAATATTACTTTAAATGAACTAAAAGAAAAACCATTCTCATGGTTTGTAGATCAGGCCAAAAAGAAGAGAGACAGGCCAAAAAGCATTATGGCTAGATTTCGGGAATCCTTCCCTGAGGTTGCCAGGCTAGAACCCCAAAATGGCTTAAATGTGAATTTATGTTTAGCAATAGTCCTAATTGAACTTCTTCGGCATGTAATAGTGCATGATGGCGGTGTAGTTCCAGACAAAAGCAAATTCATGAAAACGGTATTGGAAAAAGCTAATTTATTTAACAATGGTAATCCTGCCGATAAATACACTTCATTTATAAGTTCCTATTTCGGTAATGAAAAATTTGAAAATACAGTATCTATTCTTGAGGTCAGGGTGAGATCTGAAATTCCTTTTGATGTTCATGTAAATTTATTTGATATTTTATCAGGATATCTAATGGCTTATGCCCACCTTATTTTCGAATTATTAGAAGAAAATTTACATAAGAATTTAATTCAGCGGAAGATGCAGGATGCGAATGCAGATTGATTTGTGTTGTTTACAGACAGGACCGATCAATCCTATGACCAAATACAATGAATTTCTCAGAGAGGCCTTCGAGTAATTCTGATCCTATGCCCCACGATGGATGTTTGTTTGCCCATGACCTCTTTCTACTTCATTTTTCTCCTTTCCCTGACCGACGCCTCCCGTTCGGCCCTATGATCGGACGCTCTTCTTCTTGACGGGCTTGTTCGAGTCCCGCGAGTTAGCCTGTCTCCCTGCTTCGCGTCCGATCAATCCGATGAGGCCGGACGGGGCGTCAATGGTTTTGGGTCCTTTTGCCGAAACAAAAGGACCTCGGCTGCCGGGCCGACACCCGGCATCTAATTCAAAATTATCCAATCCGGACAATTCTTGCTAGGCTGTGTGACAGAAATCGTTTAGCCCTTGTGACCTCTTGAGGTATGATCTGAAAAATGGACTGTGTCGTGAGCAACTAAAGTCAATGGAGCCTTATCGTGGCTGTTCAATTCCCAGAGCTGAGTGAGGAGTTACGCCAATTTATTGCGGCCCAAAAAGTATTTTTTGTGGCCACGGCTGCGCCGGATGGGAGAATCAATCTCTCCCCGAAGGGCCAGGATTCGCTTCGTGTGCTTAACTCACGTGAGATACTCTGGATGAACTTGACGGGCAGCGGGAACGAAACGGCAGCCCATCTGGCCGAATTCAACCGCATAACCATGATGTGGTGTGCCTTTGAAGGGCCGCCACGAATCCTTCGCGTCTATGGGACGGCCCAGGTCTTTCATCCGAGGGATGCTCGTTGGGCGGAGTTTTCGACTCAATTGCCTTCCACGCCAGGGACGCGACAATACTTCCTCGTGTCTATCGATTTAGTCCAAACCTCTTGCGGGTATGCGGTGCCTTTTATGAACTATGTTGAGGACCGTCGTGTGCTTTCAACGTGGGCTGAGAAGAAGGGGGAGGAAGGGATCGCGGAGTATTGGCAAAAGAGGAACCAGCTCAGTATCGACGGGAAGCCGACAGGGATTCTTGGTTTCGAGTGTGACTGAGATGAAGATCGATTCCGCCAAAAACTATCGAAACGGATAACCTGGATAAACTGTTTCGCGAGTCCATTGCTGCCGGGCCGACATCCGACATCTATTCCATACCTTTCATGTCTGCCAGTTAGTATAATAGCGCGCCTGATCAGAGCGCATATGAATTATTTGACGCCAATATCATATTTTCCTGGCGCTAGATCGCACGCTGTCTCTTAAGGTTGATGATCCGTCCTGATAGCGAGGGTTCAGGATGGATTTTTTATTTATGAACCACATCATTAGGCCGGCTGTCTGATGCATTCCCTAGTGAGAATCATGCCACGATGGACCTGAATGCTCTGCGGAGTCGGATTGAGGGGATCGTGACGACCTCGACCGACTCTGGATACGAAGTACTCAGGCGCGGGATGATTTGGAACCGGCTGACGCCGGATCGCTATCCGCA
>JAGQKG010000246.1 GCA_020430245.1 Nitrospira sp. | reverse complement strand
GCACTTCGACACCGACTTCATGGGTACCTTTTTGCGATTCGATTAGGAGGGCGTCCCTGCGTTGAGTGCCTGGAATGAGCCGGAGCCATTCCTGCGCCGTTTCGACGCTGTATTCCCCTGGATTAGCCACGACATCGCTGCCATCCGCGCCAATAAAGTGCACGGCCTTGTCTAAGGTCATCGAGGTGGTTTCGTCTGGCACAGAGGCGTAAGCCGGAATCATGGGGCTCAATAGGGCGCAGGAGAGTATAAGACTCACAACTCGGGTGGTCAGAGGGGTGTTCATACTATGCTCCTTTGGATTGGAAAGTGAATGTAACTGTCTTTGGAACGTTGGTCGTGGCGACCTGAATAGAGGTTCAAAGTGGGTGGGAAAATGGTTATTCCTTGCCCAGGCTCTCTTTATCAAAAGGGAAAAAGGAGGGTAAGTCAAGAAAATGGGGTGAGATTATTCAGGGGGTAGATGAACCACGTTGAAATTTTGAGGCTCGCGTCAGTTGGCGGACCTCCTACAGGCCCCTGTGAAACAGGTTGCTCAGTGCCCAACCCAATCGCATGGTGAAAGGCGTTGCTCTCGGTGAAGAAAGTTCAATGTTGAAGATTCCGGGGTTGGGCCGGAAGGAGAAAGAGGTTCCCCCGGTCCAACCCCAAGGACTAGATGGGAATAGGTGTGGGCTCAAAATCCATTAATCGTACAAGTACATTTTTGTGAACTTCCACTCCCTGTGCAGGTGATTTTTCCACAAGTGTCTTTGATGAGATCCTTCATGTAATTGCAGTCGGCCAACCCGGCGCAATTGCACCGGCCGGTGTTGGGACTGCACTTGAAGCCGGTAGGCTCTGCCGTTGGTGGTGCAACGGTTCTTCCGGGAATTCCCATACCCACTCCTGGCGCCAATCGGTTAATGGCGCGGCTGGTGACCCCATCAGATGGAGAGTCCGTTTTTGCATTCTCTTGGTCTAGAGTGTCTGGTATCGATGAAGTATCGGACGCGTTTGCGAATGAAACGATACCGAACGGTATCGCCAGGCAAACCAGAAACACAGCTAGGAATGATATCCTAAAATTATTCATGGCAAGATCTCCCATTCAAAAATTTGATAGTGGTTGTATCTCAAATCTATTATCGGAGTGCGGGGCAAGTGCAGGTTTGCGATGATCCCCGGCAGCTCAGATCTCCCCCACAGACGAGGGCTAGCATGAGCTTGCAGTCTCCGACTTTTGACTTTCGGCATTTGCAGGTATGGGTCCCGGCATCGCATGAAAATCCGACTACCTCCAACTGCCCGCTGACTGTTCCACCACTGATTCCTCCGATTGGCATCTGCCGAATACCCCGTTCTTGAACTTCTCCTTGCTCAGAAGAAGTCGTTGCCTCTTCTTGTTCTGTTGGCGAAGGAGCCCCAGGATCTTCGGCTAAGACCGCAGAGATAAAGGCAAGATGGCTGATGGCCAGCATGAAAGTGATTGCTACCAACAGTCTGAACCTTGTGACTGGTTTTTTCATTATAATCCTCCCGTGATAAATATTTTGAATAAGACCTTTTGAGCCATCGGTCCCGGTAGTGTTCCATTCATCCAGACGTCTCTCGCTTTGTGGACAAGTCTGAAAGCTGTCTCCAGCCTAGATAGTGTTATTGGTTGGGGTGTTTTCCTTGGGTTCATTATCACCGCTGTCCTTTCTGTTTTATGCCCTCGCGGAAGACTCTTGGAAGCCCCCGAGTGTTGGGTGCGGCCTGGAAATATTGCGGGGCCTGTGTATTCAGATTAATCATTTGAAAGGGATTTCCTCACTATCTGGGAACGGGGCGTTCCTGACTGGTATCTGAGGAGGGTTCGTCCGAAGGAATATTGATTTCAACATCCAAGTCAGGGGTTGATTCGGCTCCCTCCAGTCCTCGTCGGACGATAGGTGCCTTCAGTCCCGATGATGGAGTCCTGAAGTTGAGCGTCCCCCCTGGTTTATATCCCCCACAATATTTTGTAGTTCCCGATCGGACTCCTCCTGTGGTGGGGTCGTAATAATTGCAGGTTTTTCCGTTATAGGTTCCACATGAGTAGCTGCCTGTATTTGAAAAGTCGGTGATTACCCCGATGATATCACCGGGTGCTTGGCAGAGACAGGCGCATTGTTTGTAAATCGTATCCACACGAGGTTTAGACAGGCTGTGTGGGGGCGATGTGAGAAGGGAGATGAGTCCGACGAGGAGCAAAAATCCGACTCTGTACAAATTCGAAAAATTCGTCATTCTCTGTGAGTGCATGGTGCATTCTCCTTTGTGAGATGAAGTTACATTCTGCAATGAAAGGCTGCGTATCAAGGTATGAAGTCGGGCCCATGAGTTTCTAATTGATTCATGCTATGGCCTATCCTGAGATTCGGGAAGATTGGAGGGCTGACCTTGTTGGTTTCTCAAAGAGGCGATCAGACTTTTTAGATCCTCCAAACTCATAGCGCCAGGCGCTAATTCGGACCCGACGATAAATCCGGGAGTGCCTTGAATGCCCAACTCCCTCGCGAGACTTTGATTTCGATCGAGATGGTCTTGTATGTCCGGGGATTTCATATCAGCGGTGAGTCGTGCCGTGTCCAATCCAACGGTTCTTGCAATGAACAGCACCGTGTCCTCGGTTAGCTCCTGGTCTGAGGCCAGCAGTGCTTCATGAAATACCAGATGCTGGCCTTGAGCTTGGGAAGCCAAGGCTGCTTTGGCCGCATAGACAGAGTGTTCTCCTAAAATGGGAAAGTCCTTGTAGACAACGCGTACGTCGGGATCGTCTTTCTGAAGTTGAGTGACCGTTCCAGCCACTCGGTTGCAATAGCCGCATCGATAATCGAAAAACTCAACGACGGTGACGTCCCCCTTCAGATTGCCACTCACCGGGGAATTTGGGTCGTTCAGGAGATCTTCCTGACGGGTGGCTATAGTTTTGCGAACCCGCTCCCGTTCTTCGGCTTGGCGTTTGGCTTGAAGACCTTGGAGGGTTAGTTCGATGATCTCCAGATGGGTGATAATGTACTGTTCCACAACATTTTCTAAAGCTTTCTGAAAGGCCGGATCCGAAGTATCGGCAGGTGGATCGGCGAATGAAATAAAGGGAGAGAGGAGCAGGTTCCCCGTCAAAAAGGAAGCGAGGAGTATTGTTCGAATGATAAAGGGATGAAATGGCATGTGAATCTCCTCATTGCTAAAGTGGCGTAGATTGGTCGTTTGGGAATCTAAGGCATCCTCCACGTGGGGGCGGATAAAGTCTGGCACATCGATTCCCTGGCTATAACAGACTGGGAATAAGTGAAGGCAACTCCCGGCAGCGGACCCACCCATCGACATAGGTTGTGTCCCGACCTTTGGAAAGCCATATTCATCTTGCTGTTGACTCCTGTTGTTGTTCGTTTCCAGGGTTGGTGTGTCTGATAGTCGCAGGCGATGAGAGAATTCGAGGATTGATTTCGTGTGGTGTTTATTCTCAAGGGTGTTTCAAGAGTATCAGGGCGAGAAGACTGGGAAACCGTAATTTCATCCGAATCACTACAGATAATCCAGTCGATCATAACCATCATAGGATGATCTCTTTTCTCACCCCATCATTAAAAAGAATCCCCCCTCGACCACTAATAATTTCAGTGTCGCTGACTGGGGAGATTGCCACATCCCTCCTTCAGAAATTCGCATGGCAAACTTCCAGGGCTTCCTGGGGTTCCCTGTCGAGGGTTGCCGAGTGAAATGGTGTCGGTCTCGAAATACTTGGTTTTCTTTCCTGTGAGACCTCTCTTGGGCTTGAGCCCCGGACAGGTCGAGAATGTTCCCACCTGGTTGGTCATGGCCGCATCGCTGTAATAGGTGTTGATGGTACACCTCCCTCCTTGCGGCACGGCCCGTTCCAGAATAGGTTGATCCGAAGGGGAGGATGGATGGCTTCCCTCTTCGGCTGACACAACCACCGTACTCCACAGTATGATCGCAAAAGCAAAAATTATTGTATGGGTCAACCCGAGGTCTGTGTTAATTGTTCTCATGAAAGCCTTCCTGGATAATGGTGAATAAATCGCCTAAAACCGGATGGTTTTTCCAATGGTTGCTTGTGCACGTGGGCTACATCCTCATGTATCTTCCTGTTTCTCCTGAGAAACAGTGGAGCGCGGATCAAAATCCTTTGCGATGTGAATTTCCCTCTAAGGGTTCTTCATGTCGATCTACTTTCGAAAAACGGTACTTGGGGGGAAGGATGGCCCAGCCCCCCCGCCTGCTTACTTCGACGGCTTTTCTCCTTCATGCTCTTTTAACCAGGACTCCGTCAGCCATGTTGGAATCGTCGTTTCTTCGTCGGCTTCCTCTTCGCTCTCGATTCCGCGTCTGAACACCTGACCCTGATTGAATTTGTTGACCCCCCCTAACAACGCGGCAGAACCAGCTGGTCTTCGACAAGTTTGGATTTGATTCGTCGAGCTAATTGTGCAGCACTTCATCTGGCCGCCTTCACACACCAAGATATGAATATAGGAATGTCCCTGCAAAATATCCTGCTCCGCTTGATGGGTACATGATGATCCGAAGTTCGTATTGAGATCTGCCGTTGTGCACCCGAAGACTTGGGACTTGGGTTTTGCCTGCGCGTTGAGGGGCAGACCGAAGAACCAGATAGCGATGCCGACTGCAAGAACCGCCATTGTGTGACGCA
>JAGQKG010000245.1 GCA_020430245.1 Nitrospira sp. | reverse complement strand
GTCCAGGCCATCACAACCGGAGTGCGTGGCAATCGGTAATCCCTGCGAAACGCTATCCGGCAGATGGGTGGGTGTCTGGGGAGAAACGGTTTTTAGGAGGAATCCGTCATGACACAGGTCATAAGTGACATTGCCTTTACGCCGGCCGTGAAAGCCGTGCAGGCACGGTTGGGGTCGCGACAGCACTACGCCAACATGGAGAAAAGAGAGAGTTGGTCGGATACCATAACTCCGGAGCTTGCGAATTTCCTGCGCGAGCGGGACTCCTTCTATTTGGCGACGGCCAGTGCCTCGGGAAGACCATATATCCAACATCGAGGAGGTCCGAAAGGCTTTCTTCATGTGTTGGATGACCGCACGCTGGCATTTGTGGATTTCAAAGGCAATCGCCAATATATTTCCCTCGGAAACTTGCTGGAAAATCCGCAGGCTTTTTTCTTCCTGATGGATTATTCCACTCAAACAAGAATTAAAATTTGGGGAAAAACTGAGGTCATTGAGGATGATCTTGAGCTGCTCAGGCGGCTCACCGATTCCAAATACAAAGGAAAGCCGGAACGGATCATTCGTTTTCACGTTCAGGCCTGGGACGTCAATTGCCGACAACACATTCCCGTAAAATATTCCGAGGAGGCTCTGACTGACATTGTGCAATCCCTCCGGGACCGCCTTGCTACTCTGGAAGCCGAGAATGCCATGTTGAAAAGGCAATTCACGTTGCCGGTGAATTCGCCCGACACCACAGTCTGATAGACAAGAACGGGAAATGTCCGGACATTTCCGTCGGGAAGACGTAGAAATAGGAGACAATGTAACGACGATATCCGTAAACTCACACGATAGGGGGACCCTCCTGACAAAGGGAGTTTCCATCAATAAGGGCCAGACAGTCATCAAGGGAACATTCGATATGACCAATGAATCATCAGACTGGATCCAAACATTTAGAACGCTCTTCGACCAGAAGGTCCTTTCCTATAAGAAGGGCACCCGAAATGCTGACGCCATGTTTCCGAGCGAAGAAAAGGATTTTCTTCGTTCGATCGGGGCGACGCCACAGGAAATTTACGACTTTGTGGAAGACTGGTGCGATGATGGAGAACCGGATCCTGACATGGTCGTGGCGATCACACAAATTCGGAGAGACTATTTTTTGAACGATCAACAGGGACAATATTCGAAGTATGTGAAAATCACGGATTTGTTTCCGCCAAGGGAGGCCAAACTGGCCGGACTGGAGTGGTTTCCCCGTATTATTGAAAAAGCCAAGGCCAAACTTCGAGGAGAACTGCCTCTGGATCTCATGTATAGCTGTGGTGCTGATCGTCGATTTTTGAAAAAGACGAATGTCGACCCTGCTGAATTTTTACAAGTGGTTCGGGAGGCAGGAGATGATGTGGAACACATTGTGAAGTTTGTGACGAATCGATCCCAAGCATAATGGTGATTAGTTGAATGAATGAACAGGAGGGAACTGATGCCAAAGATTGTGCGTTTTCATCAAATAGGTGGACCGGAAGTTCTGAGACTTGAAGACCTACCTCTGGCCGAACCGGGAAAAGGCGAAATCCGCATAAAGGTGGAGGCAATCGGGCTCAACCGCGCTGAAATCATGCTGAGGAAAGGCCAATATCTCGAGGCTCCTCAACTACCCTCACGATTAGGATATGAAGCGGCAGGAGTCATTGATGCCGTCGGTCCTAATGTCACAGACCTCCGGATCGGAGACCGGGTGAGCACGATTCCGTCTTTTCCCATGAGCCAATATGGCGTCTATGGTGAGAGTGCCACCGTTCCGGCCCATGCGGTCGCCCATTATCCCGAAAACCTCTCTCCCATTGAAGGGGCCGCTATCTGGATGCAATACATGACGGCGTATGGGGCGATTATTGAATATGGAGACCTGAAAAAAGGCGACACCGTTTTGATTACAGCAGCCAGCAGCAGTGTGGGATTGGCGGCCATTCAAATCGTTAGGGCTACCGGAGGAGTCGCGATTGCGACAACCCGTGGCGCGGACAAGAAAGCCTTCCTGCTGGAAGCGGGAGCGGACCATGTGATCGTGACTGATGAAGAAAATCTGGTAGAAAGGGGGATGGCTCTGACCTCCGGGAAAGGCGTGCGGATGGTATTCGACCCGGTGGCGGGATCTTTGCTGGAACAACTCGCCGCCGTCACCGCATCTGGCGGCATCATCTTCGAATATGGGGCATTGGCTCCACACCCAACCCCATACCCCTTGTTCCCTGCACTGGCAAAAGGGTTAACCATACGAGGCTATACGCTGTTTGAGATCGTCAAAAACCCGGAAATGCTGAAGCGAGGGAAAGAGTATATCTACCAAGGATTAGAATCCGGCGATTTAAAGCCGATTATCGATCGCACGTTCCCCTTGGCTGAAATTGCGGAAGCGCATCGGTATATGGTCTCCAATCAACAAAAAGGCAAAATCGTCGTGACGGTGTGAAGTTGGGATCACAGTAGTGGGTAAATCGGAGAGTCCAAAGTTGAACCCGTGGGTGGCGCCTTAGCCATGTGGCGTTGCTCGGTCGAACGGAGGCGGATTTTAAAGATCACGCGACGGCTCTTCTCCCGGTTCACCATGTGACCGCTATCGTAGATCAGGTCTTGTCTGCCACGACCGGAAGCTGACGTCATGGCTTGGAAGCATTGATAGGCCGACGGCTCTTGAGCCTCAATGGCCTCTAACCCCTTCACCATTACGGCCAGGGATCGTTCCTGGCTTAATTTTAAATTATAGGCATCGTCGCCGCGATCGTCCGTATGGCCTTGGATGGCCAGGGAATCGATCTTGTCGCGTAAGGGGCCGCATAAGACTGCCGCGTAAAACGGCATCGCCTCCTGTAAAAACCGAATGGCGTCAAGGGAAAGCATGCTTTGGCCGAACTCGAAGGTGAGTTTATTGTCGGGCACGACGATGAGGAGCGTGAGCGGGTCTTGAGGGTCGGAATCAAGCGTGAGCCCTAAGCGCTTCAGATGATCCCGCAGGGCTGTCTGCACATTTTCTTTGTGTTCTTGCAATTGCGACTGGGCTTCGGAGGAGGTTTGGGTAATAAAGGCTGCAAAAAGCAGAATGAAGATCATGGCCAGTGAAGTCATGAGATCGATGACCCCGCCCGTCGTGGGAGAACTGGTGTTATCCTGATCCATCGGGGAACTCATCCCGTCCGCCGGTGTCTGGCTAGCCCAGGCCGTTTTGACCAGGAGCCGATTTTATCAAAAAAGCTGATCATGGAAGGTCCCCGAGAGTAGGCAGAGGTATTCCAGAGGGGTGGGCGTTCTTCAGAGGATGTTTCTGTTTGTACGGGATGAGGCCTGATATCCTTAAGCAATTTGGTGAGATGATGAATGGCGCCAGTCAATTCGTTCAGGGGGCCATGCAGCCTGTCTGTGATGATCCTTGGAAGTTCTGACACCGTTCGTCGGAATTCGGCATGATTCTCATTTTGCAATGTCATCAATGATTGAATGACTGCTGTCAAATCTGCCGTTGGGCCGGGAATCCCGTTCTTCTCCCATCCAACCAGATGTTCGCGGCCTTCCTCCCCTGAGATCGAATGGTCTCTCGGCGATTGGCCTGATTTGGCTGTGAGTTGTTCTAGCATCTGTTCCATGGTTTTCCGCGGAAAGAGTTGATCGATGAGACTGAGAAATGTGTGATGGGCGGTCTGCAGTTGGGCCACCAGAGGTTTTTCCATGAATGAGAAGATATTGGCCACGATCAGTCCGACGATGGATGTCAGGAACTTTCCAGCCAGCCCGTTTATCAAACCCTGAATTCCGAGAATTTCATTCCCGTCAGCATGAAGTTTGCCAAGGCCGATAAACAAAGCGAGAAAGGTCAGTAGGAGCCCGAGGCCGGTAACGAGTGAAGGAAATTGCCGATAGAAAGCGAGATTCACGTGCTTGGCAATGAGGGCTTCTTGGGTAAATACCCCTGCAGCGGGCCTGGTGCTGAATATCCGTGGGTCCACGAACCAAGGAACCTGTTCCAAGATCAGTGTCATTCGGTATTGTGCCCATGGGCCGCGAAAGATGGGTTCCTGTTGCATTCCCGAATCAAGCGTTTGAATGTCGTCACTGTCCAACCGACTGGAAGAGGATGCCCGGTCCGTCTGGGTTAAGAGCCCCTTTCCAGCATGATGGGTGAAGCGATCGCGATCGATCTCCCTTCGCTCGTTGGCCAGAGCCTGTAACATTGGGCGGATTCGATCGAACGCCCGTTGAACCGAAGCCGTCTCCTTTCGCACCTTGAAGATGTGCCACAAAAAGAAGATCACAATTCCCCCGGACCCCAGCCAACTCAGCATGGGACTGTGGGGTCCTCCTAGAAAGGTCACGTCACGGCTCAAAAGCTCCCACAGACCAAACGTAGTAGTCACCTGGTCCTCAGCCTTTCAATAATGATTTGCCCACGATTTGTGTCTGGCAGAGTTGATGATCGTCCCATTCAAAAACAGCATTCTCAAGTTTTGTGCCGTCGGGGAAACCAGTAAAAAATCGTCAAAATAATGGAAGTTTTGTGAATGTAGGGAAGCCTTGTGAGGAACGCTGGGCAAAGAATGCCTCCCGCATCGGCAAGTTGGTCCTCAAAACAACAGGAAAGATAATTGAGAACGAGTGTTAAAGCCGCCTGAAAAAATTGTTGAGATAGAGGCGGATGATAAGGCGGGGTTCAGGTTTAGGCTCAATACAACTTGGGAAATTTAC
>JAGQKG010000244.1 GCA_020430245.1 Nitrospira sp. | reverse complement strand
GGTCTTGAGGGAATAGCTGTTCTCGCCGAGGCGGAGGCCGTGACGGACAATCTGAAAAAGATCAACGAACACCTCGTTCCGGAGCAGCGCATCCACTTCGTCCTGACGGGTATCGTGGCGGGTGCTCAATCGTCGCACCGCGCTGACCTCATAGGGCGCGTAGTGGTAGATGTGCATGTCGGGATTTCGCTGCCATCGATTGAAGACCCAGTCCACAAATCCCTCGAAGGCGAGCTGTTCTTCCTCCCGGTTGTGTGCCCACCAGTCTATGAACTCAAATGAATCCGGTTGCTCTTTTCGCGTGCAGACTCCAAACAAATATTCCAGTCCGCCGGCAACCAGCGGGTACCCTTCCATGTCGAAGAAGACATCCGCCGGATGATCAGGCGGAAGGGCGGCGAGGCCCACGGGTTCGCCATTCGCACCGGTACAGGGCAGGACTTCGTAGCGCGGCGGAGCATCGGGATTCCCGATCCGGTCGGTCCTGGTTTGGCATTGCAGACGGGCCTGAGCGACGAGCTTTTCCAATGAGTCGGTAGACAGTTTGCGGATGGACGCGCCTGAGGCCGCGGAAAGTTGGGCTACCTTGGCGATACCACCCTTCTTCAGCTTCTTGATTTGGCCCACGGTGATTCCCGCCACCTGCACGAGGTGGTCCGTGTCCTGAAAGAATTTCTCCGCATGGGAGGTCCACCGGCCGTGGTCGGCCCGCGGGAAGGGTTCCGGGCGATCCGCGAAATTTCCGGTGAAGCGGTTCTGCATCGTCAGGAAATTCGTTTTGATGCGGCGGTAGTAATGGATGAAATCTTCGATCCGAAACTCAACCCGATCCTTGGTGCCGAGGATGAGTCCGAATTTTTCCGGCATCGTGGCTCCGGTGACGGCGGCGAGTAACTCCGAATAGCAACAAAGCTGAATCGCATAATAGGGTTTGGGCGAGCGTGCCAGCTTCGTATCCCAGACCTGATAGCGTCCCGTCTCGTCTAGCAGAAGAAAGTCGGCAAACCCGGCGAATGGCTCATGTTCCAAAAACGCCTGATAAATAATTGGGGTCTTTGTGTTGATTGCGGAAATGGTCGTTGTCCCGGCAACGCTAGGATCGGTCCTTGAAATCTCGACCAGGTTGGCGCCAGATGATTTAAACTCATCAAGCACCGCCCGTTCATGCTGTGCCCCGGTCTGCGCGATCAGTTGTCCATCCTCGGTTTCCTCATCAGGCGCAACGGCACCGGGGTTCTCCAAGGCATAACGGTCCATCCAGGATGCGAACGGTGAGGCCAGATAGCCAATGAGATCGCTCGGCGAGAATATCAGTTGGCCGGAGAGATCTTTCTTCATATGCGGGGATCAGATTCAGTCGGTGGATTATAGTGGTCGTCGGTACAGTCCGCGAGAAAGACCAGGGAGGCCGGATTCATGAAACCGGGTAATGGGATTAACAATGCCTTAAAAGTTGGTAGGGAAGTCATTTTCTACAAAACGTGGATTTCACTATTTCTGGCTTTAGTGCAACACGTGCTGGATCAGTTCGGTCTTCCCCGAGTTGTCATCCTGAGTCCACGACGAAGGATCTGTGCTAGGTGATGAGGCAGAGTCCAAGGAAGGTAGGCCATTTTCCTAAGGATGTCATGGTCTTCCAAGCGTATGCGTTTCTCAGATGTGCATCATTCAGCGGGTCCTCCCTGAATGTTGATACTCAGGTTTGGTTAAACCATCATTTGTGATGCGGAAAGCAAAAAGCCTCAGGTCGTAAGCAAATTCACTCTTTTTAAGAAAGTTCACGGCAAAATTTTCCCAGAATGCGAAAAAAAAGGGATGCCTATATTTGTGCATCGCCGATGGCATGGCCAATTATTTTTCAAGCAGCATCTGGCCAATCCTGCGGAGCCAACCCTCTACTTCTCCATCAGGGTCGCGCTCACGAATCATGGCGGCAGTCATTTCCGGAAATGCTTTTTCCACAAGCTTAATTTTGGCTTTGTCATCTCCCATTAAACTATCAAGTTCAAAATTTTTGGAATACACCTCAGCAAATGCCCTTGGTGCAGCGGGTTTCCCTTCAATCGGATGATCCACTATATCAACCTCCAAAGAAAAGGCAGCCCGAATGGCATCGGGGTGAAGATAGCTTTCGATTTCATGTTTTTTTGTTTGCACAGCCCATGAACCGTCATTCCTTTGGTTTACCTTTTGAACCCATTCAGCATACTTCTTTACATCACTG
Source organism: Nitrospira sp. (assembly GCA_020430245.1). Classification (GTDB taxonomy): domain Bacteria; phylum Nitrospirota; class Nitrospiria; order Nitrospirales; family UBA8639; genus Nitrospira_E. The sequence goes on along the minus strand of JAGQKG010000244.1, from coordinate 2,531 downwards.
TCGTAAATGTGAATCTCTGGGCAGTTCAATTGTCGGAGATAGTGTTCGTTAACCCAGTGCTTAAGAGTGGAGCCACCAAGAACCAAAAATGCTACCTTTTCGTTACTGCTGAGATCAGGTAAAGTTTTGTCTTCCAAATGCAATGCCCTGCTAAGACATTTAAAGGCGGCGACATCGGTTGGTCCTTCCACGCACAAAAGAACTTTAACGCGACTGTCTGGAATTAGGCCAAGACTCTTTGCCACTTCACCAAACACATCTGCACCAGCTTGAATAGTTAGTTGTTCTTGATCTTTGTGTATGAAACGAATGCTTTCGGCTGGAAGCTCTGCAGCCAAGCCGGGGCTGTGGGTGGTAAGAAGTACCTGACAACCTTGTTCATTTGCTAAACTTTTGAAAGAATCGATCAATATACGCTGGTTGTTGGGATGCTGGGCGGTTTCAGGCTCCTCGATGGCGTAGATAATGCTTCGCCTACTGCTTTTCTCTAAGCGGCGCTCTGCTTCCGCTTTAAAAAAACTGACAAGTACCATGCGCCGGACTCCGCTACCCCTCTTGTTCAGTGGAATGCCATCTTCCGTATCCATGTTGACCGAAAAAAGCCCTATCCACTTTGAAGTTGTGGGAGGCTTAAATTGGGGAGAAAGTTTTTTCGCAAGATTCGCATCCAGTGTTTTCAATGCTTCGTGGGTTCGGCGAGCAATGGTTTCCACTTTTTCCTTGACCTTACGTTGGATCTCCTCAATCTCGCTTTGGACTTCAGCAATTGCAGCTGTAATTGCTGCCTTCATAGGGTTTTGAACTTCGTCGTCAGAATCCCTGCTGCTGCGGTCACTTTGGAAGAGGGCAAAAAACGGTAGGTGGCCTTCAATCTGGTCCCAGATGACCTTACGTTCATCTTTTGCTCCACTCACAACAATTGGCACCATTTGTCGATTAAGATCACCTACGGAATCCCAGATGGCGCGACGCATGCCAGGATTGCCCTTCAGTTTGGCAGGAAGACCGTTGTCATGGACTATAATCTTAAGCTCATTTTCCTTAAGTTCCAATAAATTGGAAACCCCTTTAACCGTTGGATGATAGGCTAGAATCCGGATTTCCGGGGTGATTTTTTGTTTGGAGCAGTCGTAAACTTTTTGAATCTTTAGGGTTCCCGACATGGACAATAAATACTCATTGGCCAAAGAAGTTATAGCCCCGGCATCTAGCGTCAGGCTAGTGGGCAGATCGGTAAATTCGCAGGTTATGACCACTGGCTTGTCACGATGAAAAATATTCGCGTCGCTGGAATCTATCTTAACCACCTCATTGTTGAAGAAAATCTCAAGGGCTTCTAATATCGAGGATTTCCCGATATCGTTTTTTCCTACAAAGGTAGTTAAGTCTCCGATTGGTGTGGAGACCTCTTCTTTGAAGCAGCGAAAATTTTGTACCGCAAGAGAAACTATTTTCATCTTTGTCTCCCTCCTATGCGGTCAAGGCTGCCCTGAAATTTCTTCTCTGTCCGGGAAGACCAGTCGCGATCCGCGAAGAAGCACCAGTCTGCGACGTCGAGCAGCTTGTTGATCCTAATCCTGGCTGTGGCTTCCTTGGCGGACATGATGATTTCTGGCTCAGTGGAGCCGATCAAGCGTGTCACTTAACGTTGATATTCGGAATGCGGGAATTGTAGGCGGCATGTGCATAGGAAATTAGACGCAACCCCTTACGATGTCAACTATTTTCCCTATTGCAGAGCTTGATTGAAAGAGGAGGAAAAGCTCCTGTGCCTTTATAAAGCACACGAGAATTTTGGCTTGCTGGAAAGGGCACCTTGGCTTACACTTGTTGGGATGCAGAATAATCCAAATCTCATTTCGATTCCTGCCCTCAAAATTTTACCGGCCTATACGGGGTTGAATACTGTTGAGGCGATTCTTCAAGTTCCCAGGGCCAGACGCTTGCTTTGGTTGGAAATACTCTTTAACGATGAACTTGACCTTCAGCCGTGGCAGAATCACCCTGAGGTTCAGGACGCCTATCAGAAAGCTTGCCAGTGGTTCACCACGTATCGGAGTTTGATTCAATCTGTGGTTCCTCGGGCATCGCTTCCTCTCGGCAGTGGAAAAATTGACCAGCGAGAGTATCGGCGGTTTGCAGAGACTCTACAATTTTTAGCTCCTAGCTCTCCTCCATCGCATAGTATTTCCAAATAATTTCCGACAAGTTTGAGCGCATCATATTATTGCCTGGTATTTGTTCGAATGTTCGAGCGTTGCCGGGTTTCGCCCCGGCAGGCGAGGCCCTTTTGTTTCGGCAAAAGTGCCCAAAACCATTGACGCCCCGTCTTGCCCAATTAGTGAGGACGGACGCTAGCTTGCGGAGGGCGGACCAACTCGCTCCGCTCAAACAAGGCCCGCCAGCCGATGAGAGCGTCCCTCCTTTAGCCAGACGGCAGGCGTCGGAATCAGGAAAGTGGAGGGTGGTAGGGTTTTAGAATATCTTTGTTGAGGATTTCTATGAGGAAGGAGGAGCCTAGCTTCTGCAAT
>JAGQKG010000243.1 GCA_020430245.1 Nitrospira sp. | reverse complement strand
ATCATCGAGGACAAAATCTTTACCACTTACTACTCAAGGTCCTTAGAAAACACCCGCTTAACTAGTCATGACCCTAACAATAAAAAGCAACAGTCCAATTGCCATACTTGCTAATTGTATTATTGAATTATAGATGTTAGTCATAATTGGGGACTAGATTAAGTAAATAGTCACTCTTTTGAACATATTCTGAAAGTGCAATTTGTCCGGCCCCGGTAATCTGATAATAGTTTCGCCGATTTCCACCTCTTCCCGCACTCGATTTCTCTGTATGAGAACGAATCAACCCCTTCTCTTCCATTCTTGATAGTGTCGTGTACAAAGAACCAAGAGGTACATTATGGCCTGCGCGGGTTTCACACTCGTCCCGGATTTCTCGACCATATTTGTTGCCTTCCCTGAGGATGGCAAGAATTAACGCTTCGCGCATACAAACTCCTCCATAATGCATACAATTGTAAGCATTGAGCTAAATTTTGTCAATCGAGCATGGAGATCTTGAATTAGGATTTCTTTATGTACGGTTTTAATCGGGGGTAATAGTCGAAGTTATGCCTGAGGTTTTCGCGGATCAGTTGATTCATTTTTAGAGAAAGAATTAAAAGCTCAATTTTCCTAATATAGCTTATAGTTAAATCCCCCAAAACGAGTACACTCTATTGAGAAGAAGTCAGGTATGTAAAAAATGTCGGAAAAATGGACTTTTGCAAAACGCGGATGAGGCTTCTTTCAGTTGAGAGTAGCCAACCAATCATCTGCTAAGAACGAGACTCCTTCATCGCGCGGTTGATTTCGCGGCCGGCTTCCCGCTTTTTGATGGTCTCCCGCCGGTCGTAATTTTTCTTCCCACGCCCAAGGGCAAGTTCCAACTTGACCCGCCCTCTGTCATTGAAATAGAGGCGAAGCGGGACGAGAGTGAGTCCTTTCTGTTGGACTTTTCCGGCCAATCGCTCGATCTCCTTCTTGTGCAGCAGCAGGGTTCTTGCACGTAACGGCTCGTGATTCATTTGATTGCCGTGGCTGTAGGTGCCGATATGGCAGTTATGCAGGATGGCTTTGCCATTGATGATAGCGGCGTAACTCTCCTTCAGATTCAGGCGGCCCTCCCGTAAGGCTTTGACTTCGGTCCCGACCAGGACGATTCCGGCTTCGACCTTCTCTTCTATCATGTAGTCATAGAAGGCCTTCCGGTTGGTGCTGAGGACTTTACTGGAGGGGTCTGTCTTTTGTTTGGCCATAGGGAATTATAACTTGAAGAACCTGAACGGTGCCTGCCGCATGGTTTCTGACTTACTCTTCTAGATCCCTCGTTTGACTCGGGACAAGCCCAGGACGATTCGATACAATAGCCGCACCATGAGCTCCTTTGAATCGATCCAGAACCTTATTCAGGACTTTTCCAAAGGGAATCCGCTCGGCCTCAAACTGTCTGAGGTTCAACTCCAGCAGGAATGGGAACATCTTGTGGGTGCGACGATGGCGAAACATTCCTATCCTGAGAGTATCCGCTTTAAAAAATTGCATCTGGTGGCGGATAATTCGATTTGGCTTCAGCAGCTCATGTTTTTGAGACCGGCTATTCTGGAAGCCATTCATTCGATGATGCCGGATCTGGCCTTAACCGAAGTGATCTTACGTATCGGCTCCATTCCCCAACCCCCGCCTCAACCTGATCCAATACCGCAAGACCCTCCCGATTTTGTCCGTGAACCCTCACCCTTTGCCACCAGCTTAGCCAAACGCCTGAATAATCCTGACCTCCAAACTATCCTCTCTCAGACTATCACTAAAGCCCTTGCTGAATCACCGCCCTCGGCTAGGGAGCCGGCGAAGACGTCTGAGCATGAGGCCCCGCCTCCTCCCACGTCTCTTGAAACACCCACTGCATCGTGAGCGTTCGATCCTTCGACCCACTCCGGTTCCAGGGACCGATCCATCCCGCCTGACCGTCCGCATCGGCACGATACCCAGCACGCACAGCAGTTTCAAAGTTTTTCCGAAAGGTTTTTTCCGAATCGTCATCGACCTCATTAGCGACATACCGATGCAGGGTATCCGGTTCCGTCCAGCTTGGATCGGAAAAGATGATGATTTGCAGAGATTGGTATCGTCCTCGAGAATCGTCTGGTGTGGTGGGGCGGATTTTCATGTCCGCGAAATCACGCTTGGCCCGGCCGACTGCGCCAAACCGTATAATCAGCGTTTCGAGTTCGGGATCACTGGTATAGGGAGGCACGTGGACCGCCACCAAGGACCCTTCCTGATAACCAATACTATAGGGAGGAATGGAGCGATCTGGCCGGGAGAGGAACATGCCGAGGGAGATAACACAAATCCCTCCGATCAAAATGCCCAATCCCATGATGACGATAGGGTCTAACTTTTTGCGTCGTGCTGGTTGTTTGGGGGTTTTGTGAGAAAAATCCAACCCTACGACCTTCCCACAGGCCATCTCCTACTCCTGATTCCTTCTGTGTTCCGGGGAAGGCGTAAGTGGGGAAAAGATGGAGGAAGAACAAGCAGATGAACGGCAGTTCGGACTACCATCCCTTGCACGGCTTCTCGGTATCTTCTATCCCTCCTTATCAAGGATGGAGATTGCCCTATCGATGATGACCGCTCACTTGCTCTGGTTTTTCGAAAACGCACGAACTTCTTCGGGTTGCTGTTCTGAGGAGGTCTCGTGACCCTATTCGGTTGGAGAGGCCGTTTCGCCTGCCATATCGCCATTGCGTTCATCCAGATCGGGTTGATCGCTTTCATCAGTCTCTGCGAGTTTGGCCACGCCCACGACTCGATCGTCATTCGGCAGGTCGATCAGCCGAACGCCCTGGGCATTGCGTCCGATTTCCCGAATATCCCTCATGCGGGTGCGAAGGATCATGCCGTCGGCGGACATGAGCATGATTTCATCCGATTCCCAGACCTGATGGAACGAGATGGCCGGCCCGTTTTTCTCCGTGACCTTGACGCTAATGACACCCTTGCCCGCTCGTGATTGGAGCCGATATTCCTCCACCTGTGTCCGCTTACCATACCCGCGTTCGGTGACGGTCAGAATGGAGGATTGCGTTTCACTGGTAATCGTGACCATCCCGATGACCTCATTGCTTTTGGCTAAGGTGATACCCCTGACTCCACGGGCAGTTCGTCCCACCGGACGGACATCTTCCTCACGAAAACGAATGACAATGCCCATTCGGGTACCCAGAAGGATTTCTCTCGTGCCATCAGTGATATCCACACCGATGAGCCGGTCGCCTTCCTCCAGGGTCAAGGCAATAATCCCGCCCTGTCGGGGATGGCTGAATGCAGCCAGATCGGTTTTTTTGATATAGCCTTTTTGCGTGGCCATTACCACATACTGGTCCTCGGCAAACACCCGGACCGGCAGGGTCGCCGTGACCCGCTCGCCCTGGCTGATGGTTAACAGATTGACAATGGCTTTTCCTTTGCTGGACCGCCCGACATCAGGCAATTGATAGACTTTTAGCCAATACACCCGACCGGCATCGGTAAAGAACAACAGATAATCATGGGTTGAGGCCGTAAAGATCTGTTCGACGAAATCCTCTTCTTTCACCCCCATGCCGACTTTCCCTTTTCCACCACGGCGTTGGGCCCGGTAGATGGACACGGCATTCCGCTTAATATAACCGGCATGCGTAATGGTCACGACAACTTCTTCTTCCGCGATGAGATCTTCCATTTGTAACTCGGCTTCGGCAGGAAGAATCTGCGTTCGTCGTTCATCGGAATATTGTTCTTTGATTTCGACTAATTCCTGTTTCACGATTTGTCGCACCATCGCATCAGACCCTAAGACGGTGCGCAAATGGGCAATACGGGAAACCAGTTCGCTATATTCCTGTGTGAGCTTGTCCTGTTCCAGTTGGGTCAGGCGCTGCAGCCGCATTTCCAGAATGGCCGTAGCTTGCACCTCGCTCAAGGTAAACTGGCTCATCAAGCCCTGGCGAGCGGTTTCCGGAGAAGACGCTCCACGGATAAGGGCAATGACCTCATCCAGGAACTCCAAGGCTCGCCTCAGCCCCTCTAAGATGTGAGCGCGTTCTTCGGCTTTGCGAAGATCATACGCCGTCCTGCGGATCACCACTTCTTTACGGTGTTCAAGGAACGCGGCCAAAATCTGTTTGAGGGTCAACACCTCCGGACGGTTCCCCACCAAGGCCAACATGATGACCCCGAAGGTCGTTTGCATCTGGGTGTGTTTATACAATTGATTCAATAATACCGACGGGTTTTCGTTTTTCTTCAGCTCGATCACTACGCGGAGTCCATCCCGGTCAGATTCGTCGCGAAGATCGGAGATGCCTTCCAGGCGCTTCTCGTGGATGAGGTCGGCGATTTTTTCTATCAGCTTGGCTTTGTTAACCTGATACGGCAGTTCCGTCACGATGATACGCGCCCGTTCGGTGCGTTCATCGACCTCAATTTCGGCCTTCGCCCGAAGAGACAAGAGGCCGCGTCCCGTTTCATAAGCGTCTTTGATCCCTTGCGTCCCATAGATAAATCCGGCGGTGGGGAAATCCGGTCCCGGAATGAATTCCATGAGCTCCTGAATGGTCACCTCGGGCCGTTCAATCAGGGCAATCAGCGCGGCGACGACTTCCCCTAAATTATGCGTAGGAATATTAGTGGCATACCCGACCGCAATTCCTCCCGCTCCATTCACTAACAGATTCGGAATACGGGCCGGCAACACGATAGGTTCTTGGGAGGACTCATCGTACGTCGGAGTAAAGTTGACGGTCTCCCGGTCGA
>JAGQKG010000242.1 GCA_020430245.1 Nitrospira sp. | reverse complement strand
TATACACTGCTGTCCAGAAAGACGAACTTGACCCTTGAGGGACGGCGGGCGCTTAAAAAACTCCTCGGCGCGAACAAGCGGCTCAACACCGCGTATCTGTTAAAGGAATCCTTTGGCCAGTTATGGGAGTAGCAGACCGAAGGCTGGGCCCGGCGGTTTTTCGAGAACTGGAAGGCTTCGTTGAAGTGGCAGCGCCTCAAGCCCTACGAGGACTTTGCGGAAATGATCGAGCGGCACTGGGACGGGATTGCCGCATATTGCCAGGCCGAGAGCAAGGTCTCGCTTGGTTTCGTGGAGGGGCTCAACAATAAGATGCGGGTTATTCAGAGAAGGGCGTATGGGTTACGCGATGAGGAGTATCTCCGCCTGAAAGTCCTGACCTGTATGCTCAAGCACATCTGAAAAACAGTCTATAATCACCCACTCACTTTGGAGAAGAGCCACTTTTCAAAATCCCTACCACTTTGGCAATCGAATACCGGGGAGGAAAATTCAGAAAAACATGCACATGCTCCTTGCCCACTTCCAATTCGACCAAGTCAAAGCCAAAGTCCTCAGCAACCTGGCGTAACACCTGTGCAACACGTCGTCGGACATCCTCCCGAATGATCCCTCTCCGATATTTCGGTGCCCAGACCAGATGATCTTTTGTGTCGTAAACCGCATGGCTCGTTCGTTTTACGGGCATGGGCCCATGGTATCACAACCTGGGTCGGCCTCCGGCCGACTAACCTTTTCCTCCCCGCTCAAAGAGCGGGGCTTCCAAGTTCGTTTTAGTGAAGTGTTTACCTTTGTGGATGCCACCCAGCTGATCGCGAAGGCCACTCTGTGGGAAGAACGTGACAAAGCGCGTCAACAAAAGATCGAGAAGCTGAACAATGACGTACGGCCAAAGGTGGCGACGGATAAGCAAGCTCGAATTGGCTGCAAGGGCAACAAGAAGTATTGGTATGGCTATAAAGAACACGGCAGCGTGGATATGCAGTCTGGGCTGATCAACAAAGTGGCGACCACCCCAGCCAATCGTCCGGATGCCCAAGGCCTACGGCATGTCTGCCCCACCCAAGGAGCGATCTATGGGGATAAAGGCTATTGTACAGCCCCAGCGCGGCAGGCTGCGGCCCAAGGAGGCTGTCATCTCGCGGCCGTGCAACGGGACAATATGAAAACCAAGAATCGGGATCAGGACCGGTGGTATACGCATCTGCGGGCTCCGTATGAACGGGTATTTGCCCAACGACCGAAGCGCGTGCGATACCGAGGGGTGGCGAAGAATCAATTCGCGGCCTTCTTCCACGCCCTGACGTTTAACCTCAAGCGATTGTTGGTCCTGGAGCCTTTGCTGATGAGTGCTTGAGCTCAGGACTCAAATAAAGCCTCGCCGACCACGAAGGATCTCCAGGCAACACGGACGCCCCCGAGAAGCCGCTGGCTTTGGGAAAGCGAGAGCCGGTTCATCCTCTCAGACCTTCAAATCGCGATGGTGCCAGATCATCGTCTCATCAATGGGCTCATGTCCCATTCTTCAACAGTCCCCTTTTGTCGATTGGAGCGCCGCAGGGGCTTTCCCAACGTGGGGCGAAAGCGGGCCCAGGGGGTGTGCTGCGCAAGGCGTTCTAAGGTATCGCGTTGCTGGCTGAGGGTATCGTAACGGATGGCGAGATCAAAAAAGCCCCGTTGGTTTGGGGGCGACATAGTGTAAGCTTCCCCGTCAAGCGGACAGTTGCAAGGTAGAGTTTTCCGGTGTGGGTTTATGATAGGTCCACGGGGCGGCGCCCTGCAGCGCCTCGTGGGGCCGGTCCTCATTGGAGGTGGTCAGCCACTCCGCGGTGATCTCTCGCACTTCTTCCAAACTCCGAAACTGATAGAGATTCAACACTTCATGCCAATACGTTCGGTTAAATCGTTCAATAAAGGCGTTTTGTGTCGGGCACCCCGGTTGGATGTAAGAGATTAGGATCCGATGGGCCTTCCCCCAGTCTTGCAGCACCTGCGCGAGGAACTCTGGACCGTTATCCACCCGAATCATATGCGGGAGTTCGCGTTCGGTCTTCAAGCGTTCCAGGACACGAATCACCCGCTCCGCCCGCAACGACGTATCAATCTCAATCGCCAACACTTCCCGATTGAAGTCATCCATGATATTGAAGGTCCGAACCCGTGTGCCATGGTAGAGGGCATCGCTCATGAAAGCCGCTGCCCACACCTCATTGGGGCCTTCCAGCACAAAGTCCGGTAGACAAGGTCGTCTGGATAACCGACGTTTCATGCGACGGGGCTGATTGAGCTTCAACTGCCGGTAGACCCGATAAATGCGCTTGTGCTTCCAGGGACGACCTAAGGCCCGTAAGCGTTCGATATATTTCCAGACGCCCCAGCGTGGATGGGCATCAACTAACTGATTCAGGGCCTCAATGATTGCTTGCTCACGGACTTGCCAATCAACTGGCACTTGATAGTAGGCCGATCGAGCCAATTTGAGTGCGGTACATCCCTGCTTGATGGAGCGGCCATGCGTGACTTGCATGGCCTGCACCGCCTCGCGTTTCTCCATCGGCGTGAGAGCTTTGTTTCAATGAGATCCTTCAGTGCCCGATTCTCTCAGGCTAGATCGGCATCCAGCTGCTTGAGTTTCCCCCGTTCGCCTTCCAGCTCCTTCAGGCGCTTGAGATCGGAGACTTCGAGCCCGCCGTATTTGGCCTTCCAGTTGTCATAGGTGGCCTCACTAATGCCCTACTCGCGACACCGATCTTTGACCTTGAGGCCCGCATCGGCTTGTTTCAAGATCGCACCGATTTGGCTTTCACTAAATCGCGTCCGTTTCATCAGAACTTCCTGGGGCATTGTGCCAGAAATGCTCTACGAATTATCTGTCCTCAATATGGGATGCTTACATGTTCACCTCTGACCACTCAATGCACTTTTACCTTAAAACACCGGGGAGTGTTTTCGTCGTGTTCTCTTTGCCACCTTCCCCTCCTTTCGCTAAGAAGAAATATCTCCTAGAAAATTTGACGGAGCATCGGTGACTTTCGGTCCAATAGTTGGAGTTCCCTGCGCTTACCCTGTAGGTTTTCCCTTCAAGTGTAGGTCATACCATTCATTTTTTGATCAGAAACCATAAGACAAAAGTTCTCTAGGAACAGACATTTTGTCCACTAGTTCAACGGCGTAGGAATTTTCATGCGGTGCTTTTTTCGTTTAGGAACAAATATTGCTCGGATTCTGATCCGAGCATGTGGGTAGGTTCCATTCTTGTGCCAGTTTTGTCGACGTACAAATAGCGGCAAAGTAATCGGGGCTCTTTTGTTTGAGCAGGGCATTGTTATGCAGTCTTTGAACTATCGACAGAAGTGAGTTTCCTCTCGTTTATGTGAAGCAAAACTATATGGACAAGAGCTTGAAAGTTTTTAAATCCATTAGATCCATTAGATTGAAGGTTTCTATTCTTGGGAGAACGATGAGGTTGGAATTTTTATAATTATGTTGAAAATATTACCTACCTCAGATTGTACATCTCTCCTTATTCTCCATAAATTTATCCCACTTCATTTTCATTCTTCGCACACTTCATTCTCCTTTTCATTCCTCATAATTGCAAATATCTTCAATTTTCCATAGGTAGTGATTGGAGGGTGAAGATCAGGGTTGTTTGTTGAGTCAATCCAGGGGATTGTCCATTGATCCTCGGGAAAAACATGGGCAAAAAAATCCAAGGTTTCCTACTATGATTCAAAAGGCAGAGAGATGGAAAGGTAGAAACGCACAGCTTGAAAGATACTCGGGGGAATTACTAAATGAGATTGTCCCCCCCCACATGACACAAAAGTTGGCCAAGCAGAAAATTTTGGAGCCAAAGTCGGTTTAGACAGACATCCACTCAACCCAAATCTCCTTAAGAGAACTCAATATTCACCAATTTTTTGACCACCGCAAAGTTTATGAAAAACCGTGCCTAACAAAAATCGGAGCTGAATAATGCAATACCAAAGAACCAGACTTTTGGTTAAAGAAAGCCAAACTGCCAATCATTCTCAGAAAACAATGTCTCATCGAGGGTACTTCCTTCAAAGGTTTCTCAGAAACGCAGTACAGGCTTTCACAAAATCCATTACGAATATGTCTTCCGGCAAATTTCCACAAAGATTGTTGTTTTACACTCCGTTTCTAGCAATATCAATTTTAATCCCTTGCTCTCCTGTTCTTTCAGAATCACTCAATATTTCGAATCTGACCGTGGCCAGTGGGCAAACGTATGTCGTACCCACCTCCGGGCTCCAGGTCGGGGGTACGGTGTATCGTGACCGCAGCTATACCTTTAAGACGGTCCCTTCCACCGTGCAGGGTGCTGCCTATATCCAAACCGCCAATAATGACAAAGCGGCGACCAATTCGAACTTCCTTAGCTTTACGGTCAATGAACCGGTATCGGTGTATGTCGCCCATGGCGATCGAATTACATCGAAACCCTCGTGGCTGAGCACCTTTACCGATACCGGCACGAATCTGGTGACCTCGGATGCGACCCTCAGTCTGTTTGTGCGGGCCTTTCCCGCCGGCACCATTACCCTCGGGGGCAATGCGAGCGGTGGATGTTGCAGCATGTATTCCGTCATCGTGAAATCTGGAAGCGGGGGGACTACCTCCACATCCACTACCTCCACGCCCACTACCACCACTACGTCCAATACCTCCACGTCTTCATCCTCACTCAATATTTCGAATCTGACCGTGGCCAGTGGGCAAACGTATGTCGTACCCACCTCCGGGCTCCAGGTCGGGGG
>JAGQKG010000241.1 GCA_020430245.1 Nitrospira sp. | reverse complement strand
AGAATCGGAATTTCGGTTTAATTATGGGACGCACCAACAACAATTTGTAACACTGAAAAGGTGGTGTAGGTTATAAAACTAAGGGGTTGGCGTAGGAAATTCCAATTTTCTATGCTCCGTCTGTGCGATTAAAGTTCTCCAAACTTAGTCATTATCAGTCGAATCGGCTCCTAGAGCACTTTGTCGCAGGAGTGCCTGCCCGGACTGCTGCAGATTTGGTCAATATTAATCGTCGAACGGGCCTTCACTTTTACCATCGCTTACGTACGATCATTGCTCAGCAGCTCGAAGAGGAATGGGCCTTTACTGGAGCGATTGAAGTGGATGAGTTTTATTTTGGTGGCCGCCGCAAAGGAAAGCGAGGGCGGGGAGCAGCTGGCAAGGTGCCCGTCTTTGGCATTTTGCAACGGAGCTATATTCAAAAGTAGTGTCTGAGGTGAGTTGAAAAGACGCGGCGTCTCGGGTTGAAATGGTTGTTGCTATACATCCACATTCAACCACAAAGGAGAGACGCCACGATGAGAGAGAGTATCAAAACTGAGGCAGGAGATCGAGCGGATCGCGATACGTTCACCGAGGTGCTGCGGGCAGGGGCACGGAAGCTGATTGCGCAGGCCCTGGAAGCCGAGCTGGCCGAGCTATTAGCAGCCCATGCTGAACAGCGGGATGAGCAGGGCCGGGCGATCGTCGTCCGAAGTGGACACCACCCGGAACGAGCGATTCAGACAGGAGTTGGTCCCGTACCGGTTCAAGTTCCCAAAGTGCGCAGTCGCCAGGGCGAGCCGGTGACGTTCCGCTCCGTCCTAGTTCCTCCCTACGTGCGCAAAACGCGGAGTCTGGAAGCCGCGCTGCCTTGGCTGTATTTGAAAGGGATCTCGACCGGCGAGATGCAGACGGCGTTGGAAGCATTAGTGGGCCCCGAGGCCAAGGGCCTCTCCGCCAGTACCGTGGCCCGGTTGAAGCAAACCTGGCGTGAGGAGTATGAGATCTGGCGGCAGCGACGAGTTGATGATGAGCAATGGGTGTATATCTGGGTGGATGGGATTTATAGTGGGCTCCGTGCCGAAAAACACCAGCGGCTCTGTGCCTTAGTGGTGATTGGGGTGAATGCCCAGGGAGAGAAGCAGTTCTTGGCCATTGAGGACGGCATACGTGAATCCACCCAAAGCTGGCGGGAAGTCCTGTTGAATCTGAAAGCACGGGGGCTGACCGCCCCGGCCTTGGCGATTGGAGATGGGGCCATGGGGTTCTGGGGGGCCTTGGAGGAAATCTATCCGAGCACGCAGCAGCAACGCTGTTGGTGTCACAAGATAAGCAATGTCTTAAATACGCTCCCAACGAGTGTGCAGCCCAAGGCGAAACAAGCATTGCACGACATCTGGCAGGCGGAAACCAAAGCCGCCGCTGAGCAAGCCTTCGAGGTCTTTCTCGCGACCTATGAGCTGAAGTATCCAAAGGCAACGGCGTGTTTGCAGAAAGATCGGGAGGAGATGTTGACGTTCTACAAATTTCCAGCTCAGCACTGGCCGAGTCTGCGCACCACGAATCCGATTGAATCCACGTTTGGGACCATTCGACATCGGACGGCACGGACCAAGGGGTGTCTCACTCGCGATGGCCTATTGCACATGATGTTTAAACTTGGACAGTGTGCAGAGAAGACCTGGCGACGTCTCCGAGGATTCCAGCAGCTGGAAAAAGTAATCGTAGGAATTCAGTTTGCTGATGGCATCGAAGAAACCAAGATCGATCCGGTCGCCGCGTAATCACCGGCTCAGACACCAGATTTGACAATAGCTCTTTGCAACGTGGAGGTAAGGTCTACACACAGGTGATTCCTGATGCCAAATCCCACACGCTTCTGCCCATCATCCGTGAGAAGATCATCCCTGATAGCATTGTTTATACCGACTATTATCGCTCCTACAATGCTTTGGATGTGTCGGAGTTTAACCACTATCGTATCAACCATAGTAAGCTCTTTGCGGACAAGCACAATCACATCAATGGCATCGAAAACTTTTGGAATCAAGCCAAACGCCATTTACGCAAATACAATGGGATTCCCAAGCATCACTTTCCGTTGTTCTTGAAAGAATGCGAATGGCGATTTAACTACGGTTCCCCCAAGGAATTAAAGTCTACGTGGCGACTCTGGGTAAAACTGACTAATCAATCATGATTTCCTACGCCAGCCCCTAAACTAATCTACGTCAGCCCCAAAAACATAGGTCCTAGATAACTTCAGAGAGGTCTCACGTCCATTCCAGAATATTGACAGTTTTACCCACTCTCGTTTGATTTCCAGTGTGTTTTTAGTTCTTCTCATCGGTTTTCATATATTCCCTCACAATTAGAGCGATATCGCACAGTCATTACTGAATAAATTCGCTCATTTTCAATATTCGTAATGGATGCCATTTGCATTGATAAATATAAGCAATTGAAATATTTAATTAATTTATAATTCGTCAAGATAAAATATTTTGGCATCCACATTGCTCACTCGTCTTACTAGATAAAAAAATATACGGAGGATGATCCAAGTGGAAGGTTTTACTCTTATTTTACTCATCACATGGGCTGTTCTTTCGAGGTTCTAACATGGAACATGTCCCTCTCATCGCAATTTTGACTGTCATAGTCATTGCGTTAATGAATCGATTGGGTTTGGATTAATTTCCCATTCGATTTGATGAATTCTCTTGGTTGATGCGCTTCCTGCGCTTTTTGTCCCACGCCAGATTTCCCTATCCACAGTAATTTAATATTATTTTGAAAAGTTATGAGGTCTTGAAGATCTCCTGCTATAGTTTTCTATAATTCACCCTCAAGCAAAGGGGAAATGGTGCAGGACAGAGAGGATGTAGGCCCACCATGTTGTTAAATCCATGACTCGTCAGTTCTTTTTCCTCCTTCTTTTTTCCATCCTCATTTCCTTGGGCATTGGTGTGGGTATCGGGCAACAACTTGCACCCCAAACAGGCATGCCCATCCGTATGGTCGCAAATTATTTACATGCAGTTCTTCAAGCAGACCGGACCTTTTATACCCAGCATGTCGTAGAACGGATGGAAAACATGCTGATTGTGACCGCAACGGAAAATTGGCGGGAAGAACGGACTTTGCCTTTACCAGCACAATTTTTCAAAGAAGCCTCCCGTGGATTACAGGTTTCCGGCAACCCGTTTCGTTACCGATTGATGGGTCTTTGGCCATTGAACCCAGAGAATGCACCTCACAATGATCGAGATCGTAAAGCTCTGGAACAAGTTGTGGAATATGGAGAAGTGACTGAACAAGAAATCCAGATAGGTAACCAGTCTTATTATCAAGCTATTTTTCCTGATCGAGCCGTGAGCCGAGCCTGTGTCCACTGCCACAATGCCCACAAGGAAAGTCCCAAGCGGGACTTTAAGCTCAATGATGTTATGGGTGGACTGGAAATTTTAATCCCACTTAACTAACCTTGTTTTCTAAAATACCCTGGATTTATAAGTCGTTTCAGTCTCCTCTTTTTCCAGTCATCTCATTTGTTCCTCCTCATTTTTTGAGAACCTTCTTCTCTCCCTCACTTAGACGAAGGACCGTGGAATAAAGTGAAATCGTCTCCCAGTTAGCCTTCATCCTCTATTCCAGGATATATGCCCTATGGGCTTGTTCACGGGTTACATTTCAACAACCTCCGTGGTGATCTATACGGAGGCATGGTCGCCGCGATCCTGGCCCTGCCTTTGGCGCTCGCTTTTGGCGTTGCATCTGGATTAGGAGCCATTGCCCGTTTATACGGGGCCATTTTCGTCGGATTTTTGCCACGCTCTTCGGAGGGCCCCCGCTCAAGTTTCCGGTCCCACCGGCCCCATGACCGTGGTCATGGCAGGAATTGTCGCCCTCTTCATAGACAATCCCGGTCTGGCTTTGATGGCTGTGATTCTTGGCGGAGGATTTCAAATCCTGTTGGGACTTTCCAGAGTGGGACAGTTTATTGCGTTGGTCCCGTATCCGGTTGTTTCCGGTTTCATGAGTGGCATCGGCTGTATCATTATCATTTTGCAATTGGGTCCCCTGGTAGGCCATGCGACAAGCCCTGAGGGTGTCATGGCCACACTCAAGGCTATCCCGGGATTTTATGGAGAACCGGTGTGGGATGCCGCTCTGACAAGCGGCTTTGTCCTGTTCATTGTGTATTTCACTCCCAGTCGGATTGCAAAAGTAAGGTGTTGTCTCCTTTTTTATTAGCCCTCCTTGTGGTTACCCCTCTCGCCTTTGTTTTCCTAGCGGACGCCTCTAGCATCGGAGAGGTCCCACAGGGATTTCCCGCTCCTCTCATGCCAATACTTTCATGGGACACATTGGAAATCGTGTTGGAATCAGCCGTTACCCTGGCATTATTGAGAGCAATCGACAGTCTGTTAACCAGCCTTGTGTGCGACAACATGACCCGGATCGCGAACTGATTGGCCAGGGCATTGGGAATATGGTCGCCGGTGTCTTTGGAGGTATCCCCGGAGCGGGAGCCACCATGCGGTCGGTGGCCAATATCCGAACCGGAGGACGGACACCGATTTCCGGAGTGTTTCACGCCGTGATTTTATTGGCCATTCTTTTGGGACTTGGCCCGTCGGCAGAGAAAATCCCCTTAGTGGTTCTCGGGGGAATTTTTTTCAAGGTTGGCATCGATATTATTAACTGGCGCTTCCTTCCACACATCCTTCAGGCCCCTCGCATTGATGTCGTCATCATGACGGTGGCGTTGCTGGCCACCGTGCTCATGGATCTCATTACTGCCGTGGGAATG
>JAGQKG010000240.1 GCA_020430245.1 Nitrospira sp. | reverse complement strand
CCGATGAGTTTACTGGAGAGCCGGGATTTTCAGCGACCCTCTATGAAACGGACTATGCCCATCGAAAACCCATGTGTGATGTGCTCTTAAACGGGAGTGCGTATGCCCCAGGTGGGCGTCCTGCGAAGCGCGTAACAGTTTCTTTGCAGGTCGGTTCCATGAAAAAATCGTTTAACGTGGTGGGGGATCGCGTCTGGAAGCGAAAACTGTTTTGGGTTCGCCCAAGTTCTCCTAAGCCCTTTATCCAAAAGTGGATCTCCTATGATTGCGCCTTTGGGGGGACAGACCTTCAATCCAAGAAACCAGAAAACGTCAAAACGTATCTCAAGAATCCTATAGGCATTGGATATTACCCCTTGACCACACGGAAGGATCTTATCGGTAAACCTCTTCCCAACACGGAAGAGATTGGTAAGTCCATAAAGAGGAAGACTGGAAAATTTAAGCCTATGTCGTTTGGGTCAGTAAATCGTAATTTTGAATGTCGTCTTCCCTTTGTTGGGACCTACGATACTAATTGGTTAGATAACCATGCACCTTTCTGGCCAGCTGATTTTGATTATCGCTACTTTCAGGCAGCCCCTCAGGATCAACAAATTCCTTATCCGACAGGGGGGGAAGAAATTATTCTGGAGGGCCTTGCTCCAGCAGGGAAAAGGGCCTTTAGAATCCCAAGCTTGCCACTATCGGTTCTGTTTATCTTTCGAAATAGGAAACTAAGAGAAATTTCATCTGCGATCGATACGATTATCCTTGAGCCAGATGAGAACAGGTTTATGATAGTGTGGCGGGCCAATCTTACTCTTCAAAGGAAATTGTTTGAACTAGCTCATGTAATTGTTGGAAAAACGTTGCAATCCCATCATCGTGAAAATAGGCAAAAGGGAAAAATTCACTACCAAAGTCTTGGAGAACTTGTCAGAGAAACAAAACAGCGACGGCAATTGGTGAAATAACCTCATGGATGGGTTGTTAGAGATAAAAGCAAGTGGAATGGTGACGTCGATAGGCTTCAATGCACGGGCCAGTTGTGCAGCTATCAGAGGGGGCGTTAGTGGAGTAAAAACGGGCAAATTATGGGATTCGGAATCAGGGGAGTATATTCAGGTGGGAAAAGTACCGTTGCCTCAATGGTGGGAGGGCTTTGGTAAGCTAGTAGAACTTGTAGCGCCGGCCATAAATGAATGCCTTATTGCTGCCAAACCAGTGGAAGCCAAAGACATCCCGCTCTTATTAGCCGTATCTTCATCTGAAAGCCCTTGTCATTTCGGAGAGTTAGAGACAAGTCTTATAGATGAACTAGAACACAAACTTAATGTTGGTCATCATCCTGAATCTCGTGTCATTTCAGATGGCTCCGTGTCAGGTGTAGTTGCTTTAAATTTAGTCCAAGAACTTTTTAAGAATCGAAAAATCTCGTGTTGTATTGTGGCTGGAACCGAAAGTTTTTTGCACCAAGGGGTAGTCAATGCTTACATGGCCCAACAAAGAGTTCTGACGCCTGGTAATTCAGATGGATTCATTCCAGGTGAAGCCGGGTGTGCGGTACTCATCAAAAAGGCGCAGAGAGACAAGGGGACGGGGTTACGCATTATTGGTATAGGGTTTGGTGTTGAGGCTGGTTCCGTTGAAAGTGATTTGCCTACGACAGGGGATGGCCTCACCAAGGCCATCAGGGCGGCCTTAACGCAGGCCAATTTAAAATTTTCCGATGTAGACTATTGGCTTAATGACCAAAATGGGGAAGCGTATAAATTTAAAGAGGCCACCATAGCAAAAATACGTCTGGAAAGAGAGAGAGAGACCCCACGTCATAGGCGGTTTGAAGTGTGGCATCCGATCGAATTCCTGGGCGAAATTGGTTCTGCTATTGTTCCCTGTCTTCTTGGTCTTGCCCTAGGTGCACATTCCTTTGGATATGCCCCTGGCCACCTGGCTTTGCTTCATGTGGGGTCAGACAATGGTAAGCGAGCTGCATTAATACTAGAGTGGAAACGAGAAGGAAATTATTGAAATGGCGGCCAATGTTTTTGCCAATGGGCGAGAAATTTCAGCAAAGAAGTCCAATAATAAAACTATTGCCAAAATGCCTGATGTGTGTTTGTCTCCACCCTCCCCTCCGGCTGGGCCTATACCAATACCCTACCCAAATTTTGCAAAATCCAAAGATACGACTGGGGGAACCAAAAAGGTTCTGATAGGAGGGGCAGAAGTCGGATTAAAGGGAAAATCTAAATATAAGAAAAGTGTTGGAGATAAACCAGCAACACGAAATTTTGGGGCTTCCATCGTTTCTCATGGTTTGGAAGGTCCGGTTCATCATCAGGCAGGATCTTTTGATGTTAAATTTGAAGGAACAAATGTGGTTCGTTTTGGGGATTTAACAACGGGAAACCACAGTAATCCAGGCTTACCTCCAGGCCCAGATATGGGAGGAGTAGCCCCGGGGGCCACCGAAGCTGGATGTAAGGCACTTCACGCTAAAAACGATCAAGAGCGTGAACGACTGAGCAAAGCCAGGAGAAAAAAAGGGGATCAAAGAAGAGCTCACAGGGGGGTCAGAAGTGCGGCAAGAGGTAATACAACAATCAGCACCGCCAGCTGGATGGGCCCTGGCCAAATCTTAAAGGCAGCTAGTAAGGCTGTGATACATAAGTATGACTCTTCCTTTTCTGAAGGCCATACTACAAAGGATATTAAGAAAAGAACGAGCAAGGATGGAAAGAAAGTTTCCTCCGGTGCCTGTGGGGGCCATAAATACGCGAAGACTTCAATGCCGCACACCAGCCACACTGAAGCGCGAATTATAGAGGAAATTTTTAAGGCTAACCCGAAGCCCACAGGTGGGACCCTTGTCTTAGCTGTCAATTGGCCTGGGGGGCCGGCTAAAGGTAAACGCACTTGTGATCCTTGTACACATTGTCAGGAATTAATTTGTGCAGTTTCAAAACCGGCTCCAGGGTGTCTCGATATCGTGCTTTGCAGTGACGAAAATAAGCCTGAAAAGCCTAAATGTTAATAGAGATCACCATTTAATCCTAAAAGGAAAAATCAATGACTTTTATTCCAAGGTTTATAGAGAAAACTGGAATAGTCGATACTCCGCTAGATTTTGTTTGGGATGGACCTCTTCATCACATAGGGCCAACGGAAACCGTTAATAAGATGTTTAATCTCATTGCTTCCAAAACGACTTGTGGGATGTTGACCCAAGCAGCCGGAATCATAAGTTGGGGGGCCTTGAGGCTTCAGGGACACACCAAAGTAGATGTATTATTGCAGATGATTGAATCGACCTTTGCCTTTCAGGTTCACCCCAATTATGTGAATCCAGATGCTATACCGACCCAAAAACCCCGGGAACAGCCTCCTGCTCGGTCAGCCGCAGATATGTTTCAGAGACTTCTTTGGCGAGGGTTAGATCCTGATAAATATTGGCGTTCTTACTATCAACCTATTGATAGCGCGTTTCATTCAGCGTATTTAGTTCGCCATATTTTGCCGAAACCAAAAAAGAAAGTTTTTAGCAAATGGTTAGAGGAAATGCTTGCCAGAATAAAGGAAATTGCGCCAAAGCCTGATGAACCTCCCTTGGGGGTCGAGGATAAGGAGAGTTTATCTCCCAAAGAACTGGAAGCATATTATGCCCGTCATTGGGGAGAGGCGCTTCCACCAGAGGTTCTTGATCTAGAATATGACTACCAGCCCAGTAAGCGAGAAGAGCTGATCGATCGCTACCTTCGTGAATTGGACTGGAAGGGTAATCCCTTTCTTCGATCACCTGATGCCATGAAAAAATTAGGTTTTGAGGGCACTCCTTACAAGTTGGGCTAGAGTTTAGAAAATGAGAGAAAAATGGCTTTGTTCGTTCCTCGTTATATAGTAAACGCAAATGTTGCGACTGCTACAATTCGCTACCGTTGGGACGAGTGGAATGTTAACGATTACTTTATAGAGATTGATGAGGATCAGTTTGAACGGCTTGATGACCTTTCCGATGCGGCGAGCCTAGCTCTTGCTATTGGTTGTGGAGAATGGATTACTTATCGTTTCTCTCTCCTGTCTGATGACGTGGACCCTCAATATTATTTGGAAGCTGCATGGGCTTCCATTATTTATCCGGGCTATTGTAAATATATTGAGACCAATGATGATGAGTGGCGTGGACCAATCCGTGGGCCGCTCAATATGATGATTAGTATTCTCAACGATGGTATTCATTGTCGGAATACGGATCCACATGAGGCCACTCGAGCCTGTTGGATGTACAATTTAGCCAAACATGTTCTGCCACAGATTGAAGAATTCGAAAGGTGGTTTGAAGCCTGTGTGCTTCGTCTGGAAAGGTATCATCCTTGGGTTGAAGACGATGACATTTGGGAGGAAGGGCCACCCTTTGGACTTCCTGTTCCTAGTGAAGCCCTTGATCCTTCCTTCTCTTACGATCCCGAAAATGCTCCTGAACTAATTGATCGTTTCCTTCGATCCCTCAACCCGGAACACAACCCCTTTCTTCCTAGTAATGATGAGGATCTTGAAGTGCCTGGTTTTAAAGGAATTTTGTACCAATATTCTCCATCTGATTGGCAGATCACCGACTAATGATTTTTCAAGTAGGAGAGGGGATGGCCGTGGAAATAAAATAAGAACGAGGTTCTCCTCTATCTCTATCGTTCGGGAGCCATGGCCATATGAAAATCTCAAACTTTATCAAGGAACCACTCTTCAAAGATGGCTTACAAAGTTAAGAAAGATGCCATTCTCGATCGGTTTCTCGGAAAGAATGGTCCGCGCAAGATCCTTGGGGCCTTGTTGGAACAAGAGCTTGTTCTTCATAACCGGTATACCC
>JAGQKG010000023.1 GCA_020430245.1 Nitrospira sp. | reverse complement strand
TTGGACATCGTGTGAGTTGGGTAGATCATAGTCCTCATTATGCGGGATATCAGAATTTGGAAACGATCCGTGATCACCGGTTGCGGCTCACAGTCCAACAACGGATGAGTGAAACGCTGGGGGTGATAAGCCTGGCTCATGTGGCAGAAGATCCCCCGGATCTCGTGTTAGCCTTGTCCCAGGCGCCATTGACCATGGCCGTTTTAGAGCAAATGCGTCGGAAGAAGGTATTAACGGCCATGTGGTTTGTGGAAAATTTTCGGCATTTAACCTATTGGCAGCAGATGGTGACGGGGTATGACTTTTGGTTTGTGATGCAACAAGCGGCATGCTTGAACGCTTTCAAAAAAGCCGGCGCCAAACAAGTCTCGTATCTTCCCTTAGCTGCTGATCCAACTATTCATCAACCTATGGTCTTCACAGAAGAAGAGCGACAGGAGTTTGGTGCCGACGTCTCGTTTTTAGGAGCAGGGTATAGAAATCGGCGACATATTCTCCCATCCCTGGTCGGCCATGAGTGGACATTTAAATTGTGGGGGAATGAATGGGACAATCCGGGGGTTTTAGGGCCGGTTCTTCAGAGAGGGGGCGCACGCATTGATACCTCCACCAGTGTGAAAATTTTCAATGCCACCTCAGTCAATATTAATTTGCATTCATATACGGGAGATGGATTCGACCCGGAGGGAGACGGGGTGAATCCCAGAACATTCGAATTAGCTAGTTGCGGGGTGTTTCAAGTGGTCGATACTCGCACCTTGCTTCCGGCGCTTTTTGATGAATCGATGATGGCGGTCATCAATAATCCGGATCAGCTCCTCCCAACCGTCCAAACCTATTTGCACGAACCAGCCAGGCGAGTGGCCATGGCTGAATTGTCTCGGAAGCGGGTATTAGAGGCGCATACGTACAGACATCGGATGAAGACCTTCTTAGGCGCCGTGGGCATGGCGAGTCCTGACCGGTTAGGAGCTATCCTTCAGGGGGACCGTCAGGCTGAATCCTTAGTGGTACGAAGTGAGATGACCCCGGAATTGATTCCCATGCTGAAGCATTTTCCTCAAAGTGATCGTGTGGAGTTAGTGGATGTGGCGAAAAGTATTCGGAATAAAGGGCCTGAAGCCCGGTTGAGCCGTGAAGAATTACTAATTTTGATGATGGATGAATACCGACAGGAAAAGCGGGATTTTCTTTGAACCTGTGAAGGGGTAATTTTCCATTACCGCCAATTTTTGATGAATAAACAAGTCCTCATTATTAATATTACCCGAATGGGTGATTTAATTCAGATGGTTCCCCTTCTTTCGCGGTTAGAGGAAGAATGGCCCGGTGTGGCCATTGATCTGATTGTTGATAAAGAATTTGCCCATGTCGCCGGCCTTATTCCTGGCATTCGACAGGTGTTGATGTTTGACTTTCAGCTGCTGATGGACGAAAGCCGGGTGCGGGCCCGAGACCTGGTTGCCCTCTACCGGGAACTTGCCGGTTGGGTTCAACCGTTACTCCAGGTTGGGTACGATCGTGTCGTGAACCTTACCTTTAATCGCCGCAGTGCGTTTCTGGTGAAATATTTCGGGTGTGCAGATGAGCGAGGAATGACCACGACCCAGGATGGGAGTTTCGTGGTGAAAAATCCTTGGATGAAATATTTTGTGGATTTCCATGTGTATCGACAATTGAATCGGTTCAATATCGTGGATCTTTTTTCGCTTGGTGGGAGCGGGCCGGGTTCGTTTTACCCTCTTCGCTTATCTGTGCCCCAGCACATGAAAGAATGGGCCCGGACCTTTGTGAGACAAGCAGGAACGGGCGATGAGTGGATTGGCATTCAAGTCGGCGCCAGTGATGCGATGAAGGCCTGGCGACCGGAATACTTTGGACACATGATGGCGTGTCTCAGCCAAAGACAGCCAGTCGGATTTGTGTTGATTGGCACGAAGAAAGAAGAGGCGGATGTTCAGGAGGCCATTCGGTGTTACCGGCAGGCGGGAGGATTGGGAAACATCTGTGAAGCCGTTGGCCAAACCACTGTGCCGCAACTGGTGGCCTTGCTTGAACATTGTGTCTTGATGGTGACCAATGACACGGGGCCTATGCACATGGCCGTGGGAGTGAATACGCCGGTCCTGAACGTGTCGGTGGGCCATGTGGATTTTTGGGAAACCGGACCGTTTGGCCCAGGCCATTGGGTGGTTCAGCCCGAGATCATGTGTGGCCCATGCGGATTCGATAAGGTCTGCCCTCATCATGCGTGTAAAGACCAGATCATTCCTCTAGAGGTGGCCGAGCTCTGCTTGCATCTCTTGGGTAAGCGTCCCTTTCCATCGTTTTCGTCCAAGATTCGAGTATATGAAAGTGGTGTCAATGAAGATCAGTTAGGAAAATTTATGATAAGAGCGGGAACGGAAGAGCCACGTGTCGCCTGGTATGCGGAGTATTGGCGGCAATACTGGTATGAATCCTTTACCGGTAACCCTAGCCTGGTTCCTTTTTTTCCAACACCTCCATCGGATTTTTCAGACTGTGAACAGGTATGGCGTCGTTTGGCTCCCCAGCTTGATCAGTTGTGTATTCAAGCAGACACCGTATTGGATATGTGTCGTCAAAGGCCTATCCCCGTTAACAGGTTAAAGGCAAGCCAGTACCAATTAAAAGTTGACACACTCACGATGCAACAGATCGCCAGGTCGTCATTGGCCTTTGGCCCTTTGGCAATGGCCTTTTTTCGAGATATCTTTAGCTTGGAGTCCTTAACCCTTAGTGGTATGGCCGAGGAACACGCTCGAGCGTATCATGTATTTCGCGCTCGAGGGGAAGAAAATTATAGGCGGTTGAAAGAAATGAATTCTCATGATTCAAGGGGGGCTTTATATGCACGTGCAATTGGATGAAGAAATCTGGGAAGTGGGTGATCGTGTTCAGCTAGGGGAAGTTCTGGCCAATTTGAGTGACCGCGCTCAGGCCAAAGGGTGTTTGGTAACGGAATTAATAGTTGGTAATCGGAAGATGACGGATCGGGAGTTAGTGCCTCCCATCCTGGCTCAAGTGGCGAGTTCCTTTGGATCCATAGCGGCTGTGAGCCAACATGTGGAAACCATCGTGCAGTATTCTGAAAAAACAGGCCAAAAATTCGGAGCACAGCTACGCGATCAAGGACAGAAGTTTGTTAATGCTTTCCGACAAGGGGATGGGAAATATCATCAGCTAGACCAATGGTTCGGGCAAATAGCCGATTACCTTGAGTGGCTACAGGTTCATGAATCTATTGGACTTAAAAAGCCTGAGGTCATCCATGACCTATCGTTCTGGATCAAAGAATTACTGAATGCTCGAGAAAACGAAGATGGAGTTCGGATCGCAGACATGTTGGAGTATGAAGTGATTCCTTGTCTTTCCCGAAATATTGCCCCTCTCCTGTGACGCCAAGCTTTCTTGTCCTTCCATTCCTTTGGAGGATGTGGAATTAAGTTGCCTCTGTTTATCCGGTCAGGTTACTGCATGGATTCTCAATAGGGTTCTGGCAGGGAACACAAGTGATTGGCTAGCCTCCCCTCAAGTTTTCCTCTTGATGGTCGATACATACCGGTAGAAGTGGAAATTGGTTCATTTCACAACTTTCGAGTAGGCCAATCGGCTCAACTCATTTATTGTCTTCCTCAAGGGACGGATCCTTTGGGGTGCAGCCATCAAGGAGGAAAGTATGGCGCTTGTCGTTAACAACAACATCGCATCAGTCAACGCTCAACGAAATTTGGGTGTGTCTAGTTCTCAATTGGAAGGGTCCGTTGCCCGTCTTTCTTCGGGTTTGCGAATTACCCGAGCTGCAGATGATGCCGCAGGTTTAGGAATTTCCGAAACTTTGCGGGCTCAGATTCGTAGTATTAATCAAGCGGTCAGAAATTCCAACGACGGTATAAGTTTACTGCAGATTGCAGACGGTGGCGCGGAGGGCATCGGCAATCTGTTAGGCCGCCTTCGAGAACTAGCCGAGCAATCAGCCAGTGGAATTCTTGGCTCGAATGAACGGTCCTTCCTCGATCAGGAATTTGTGGCCCTCCGATCTGAAATCGATCGAATTTCCTCTGTGACCGAGTTCAATGGGGTAAAACTGTTAAGTGGAACAGGAAATGATTCGTTGAGCATCCAAATTGGATTCCGGAGTTCAGCGAATGATACATTATCCCTCTCTCTTAAGGATTTGAATACTAATACATTAAGTCTGGGCAGCGTCAATGTTTCCACTTCTGGCAATGCATTAAGTGCTCTTTCCAACATTGACAGTGCCATTAGTGCTGTGGCGTCAGCTCGAGCGAATATCGGGTCCTTGCAAAACAGAATTGATGCTGCTGTTGGGAATCTGCAAGTAGCGAATGAAAATATCACTGCTGCTGAGTCACGGATTCGTGATGCTGATATTGCCTTTGAGTCAGCGAGGTTCGTAAGGAACCAAATATTGGTTCAGGCAGGTACGTCAATTTTGGCGCAGGCCAATACGTTGCCTCAGCAAGCTCTAGCTTTACTGCGGTAAACAGTTAGAAGGAGAAACCGGGGCTTCGACCCGGTTTCTCCTTTGAGGAAAGAGGGGGGAACCCACAATGATTGCCACACTTTCTAACAGCGCCTCTTTCCTAACGGTCTCAGTTGGAAATGAGATTCGGGTGAGAGATGGACAAAAGTCCGTAACGGGAGATGTCCAGCGCATATCGGCACCCCCCCCACCAGTTTTTTTCACGAAATCTACCAAGGATACAACAGTCAAGGACCCATTGACGAAAGACCAGGTGCAGGCGAGCGTAGCTAGGCTCCAAGAAACATTGAAGCAGGTTGATCCCCGGATTGAGATATCTCTGGAAAAGGATATTAATCAGGTGATTTTTCGGGTGGTAGATAAAGAATCGGGGGAGCTTATCCGACAAATACCGTCAGAGCAAATGGTAGACCTTGCGCGGTTATTTTCCGGACAGTCAGGTTTGTTTGTAGAAGAGAATATTTAGTCTACGTTGCAATTCACCTGCAGTTCATGAGCCTAGAGTCCCTGCCCCTGAGAGATCGAGTTCTCGTGATACAATGGAAGACCGTTAAGCGTTTCGTCATATGATAGCGAATGACGAAAGGAATATCCGATGACCATTAGTTTTGGTGGCCTTGGTAACGGCATTGATTTTGGACCGGTTGTCGATGCGCTCGTCAAAGCGCAACGTATTCCTATCGATAATCTGACCCAACAAAAACTTCAGGCATCACAAAAACAAACAGATTTGGCTTTGTTGGGGGGGAAATTACTGAGTCTGCAAGGTCTGGCAAGTAGCCTTCGTACCCAGGCCAGTTTCAATAAAAATCAAGTCAATGTAGCTTCTGGGAGTGCACAACCTCCATTATCTGCAAGTGCCTCTTCTACGGCGGCGCCTGGAACCTATCAGGTGACTGTGAATCAGTTAGCTTCTGCCCATCAAATTATATCGAAGGCCTCCACGGCAGTTTCATCCACCGATACGGACATTGTCGGTGCCGCATCCGGCATATTCCAATTTCAGGCGGGTACTGGCCCGATTCAAACGGTGAATCTTGATAGCACAGGTACATTGGACGATTTGCGAGCCGCAATTAATGATCTTGGCGCCGGAGTAAGCGCTTCGATTTTGAATACAGGGAGTGAAGCCTCTCCGCAATATCGTCTCGTGCTATCGGCTAATGAGACTGGGCTCGATCACGCTATTTCGATTGTGGCTGACGATACCACTTTAAATACTGTCACTACCGGAGTGGATACTTTTCAAGCTGCCCAAGATTCGGAAGTCGTCTTAGGAGGGACGGACGTCGAAGCTGGGACGACAGCCATTACCATTAACCGATCGACTAATACACTGACCGATGTCGTTGCAGGCCTTACCCTCAATCTTCAAGCCGTGGATGCCACGAATCCTGTCACGATCTCGGTGAGTCAGGATAATGGAGCTGTCAAGGAAGCGATTTCAGATTTTGTGAATGGGTACAATGAGATCGTAACCTTTGTCAATGAGCGAACTTTTTATAATACCGAAACGAAAGAGCGAGGGATCTTTGTTGGAGAGAGTCTAGCTCGAACCGTTCTTGATCGGATCAGGGAGTCCGTTTTTTCTCAAATCAGCGGGTTGACGACATACTCAGGTGCTTCCCAAATTGGATTTGAAACGGAACCAACCGATGGGACAATTAAACTGAATGAGGAGACATTGGATTCGGCTTTGAATACGAATTTTGCGGCGGTGCGTGACTTGTTTGTGAAGAATACCACCACCGGTACCAATGGAATTGCGGATTTGACTGTGAATGCCATTGATGGATTAGATAATATCGACACGGGTTCTCTCACGCGCCGCCAAAATGCCTTAACACAACAAGTAAAAAATCTTACGCAACAAATTTCTACAAAAGAAGACGCCTCGGCCCGTTATGAAGAGCAGCAACGATTGAAATTTGCGAGGTTAGATGGGTTGTTGGCCACGTTGCAAAGTCAATTGAATCAATTGCAGAACGCATTCCCGTCGACTAACGGGTAAAGAGAGGATGGTCGTATGATGGTTGGTGCGCAGGCTTACGCAAACACGCAAATCCAAACTGCATCCAACGTTCAAGTAATCGTGTTGTTGTATGATGGAGCCATTTCTTCGATGAAACTCGCACAGGAGGGAATGTCCACCTTGAATTATCAGGATAAGGCGCGATTTCTCGATCGTGCCCTTCGAGTGATCGGGGAATTGTCAGCCTCCCTGAATTTGGAGGATGGCGGAGTAATCGCAAGGGATTTACGTCGTCTGTATGAATACATTCAATTTGAATTGACTCAAGCCAACTTAAAAAATGAACCCCGTCGCTTAGAAGGCCCTATCCGGTGCCTTTCGGTTATTCGGGAAGCCTGGGTGGATTTGGCTGTTCAAGGAACCAAGCCGCAGGCGGTCGGGATCTAGGCCTCCGTGTCCTATGGGTAAGGTTAACTGCCTTGTTGAACAGCTCACCCAAGATGCCATTGAGGCAGCCCGACATGGTCAATGGGAACAGGTCATTGCTCTCTACGGTCAGCGTCTGTCTCAAGGACCACAACAATCCCTTTCTTTAGCTACCATTGAAGTCCTCATGGAATCTGATCAATGGCTCATTTCCAGGGTTAAAGAAGTGCAAGCAGCGATCAACCAACATCTCAATGATATTCAGGATCAACGCCGAAAATTAGGGGTTCTTAAACGACAGTGGGGAGAACACTCAACAACCCCGGCCCGACATCTCCTGACTATTTGAATGTAGAGGGAAACCTTAGAAGGCTTTCCATGCGCTGCACCATAGGAATTCCGCCAAAGAATCAACTCCAATGTCTGTACCTGCCAGACGTTATTCTCTCGTCACAATTTCGATAAAACTGGTTAAGGCTCTCCTTATCGTCAAAAATTTTCCCCCAAGTTTCTCTCTGCCCTACATTTCTGTGGGGAAGCAGCCGAAAAAGATGATAGGTTGTCCAGGAATAACAAATTTGAAATTGCATTCTTCAAGGATGTGATCTCCCTTTAATAAATGACAGGTCTGGTTGTTAATGCCGCCATTTGAAGGAATGACATGATGATTCAACAATCGGCCTCATCTGTAAATGCTTCATTGTCTGTCCTGACAGATGAGTCTGAACAAAATGGAAAATTATTGCATTCACTCTCCAATAAATTGCTCCCTATTGTAGTGTTTTCCGAGCTGGCGTTACGTCGGTGCGAAGATGATCAGCTAAAGCGGCAATTGGAGAAAATTCATGGGGCTGCGGAACAAGCCAGAGATATTCTTCTGGAAATTCGCAGCCTTCAGGCAGTGAGGACATCCTAATAGGAAATTTCCGGTTTCTGGAATTCTTCAGTATTGCTATTCCCCGGATTATGTCTGATGGCATGGCTCTTCGTATAAAGGTGGCTTATGGATATCGTGGCTTCTGAGGAACGACGGCAGGATTGCCGTGTAGATGTGCCTGTATGTCTGTGGGTTGAAATTCCTCTTGCCTTCTCTTATGAAACGATTGATCTGGATGGGGCAGAATTCAGCCAATGGCAATGGGAAGAGTTGGCGGTCTCTCCGGATTTAGTGAAAGCAATGGTGGATGAAAAGGATCTTACCATCCGTGATCCTTTGCTCCTACAGATGGTCACACGTATTGACTGGATGTTGACATCCATTCTTCGGACATTGGGAAAAGACAAAAATCTCAAGGGGGCCATTCCAGAATTTACGAAAGTGAGCTTATGTGGTTCCGGAATGAAATTTTTTTCTGAAAACTCATATCCCCTTGATTCTTTTCTCGTTCTACGACTTATTTTGCGGCCATTTATTCCAATTCAGGCTGTTGGAAAAATCGTAAGGGTTGATACTAAACGAAAAGGTAAGGAACAGGGATTTGAAATTGCGGTGGAGTTCACCAAAATTTCTTCTGAGGATCGCGAAGCGATTATTCGACACACACTTCGGTCTCAAGCTACCATGCAACGGCTTCGCCTCAAGCCTTCTGTCGATTCCGTCCTTGACTAGGGTTTCGGAAATTTTCCGGTGCCTGGTGTCTTGTCTCGTGATTGTGACAGGATGTCAAAGGCCCCCTGAGGTGGCCGTTTCGCCTACTTCATCCTCTGTATCCCCCATTCCCTTTATCCACCCGCGTGTCCTCAATCGACCGCATAGTGTTGCTCTCCTACCGTTGGAAAATATGAGCCGGCATTCCCATCTAAATTGGCTGGGCCGCGGACTTCAGGAAATGTTGGTCAGTGATTTGGCGCAATGGCCACAATTTGAGGTGGTATCGCGAGATGCATTGGGTTCGGTCATACGGGAGCAATGGCTTCAACAACGAGGGTTTTCATCAGGTGAGAATTCCGTCGGTCTTGGACGATTAAAAGGAGTACGGTATCTCATTCAGGGGAGATTTTACTCGCAACAGGAGACTCTCTCGGTGGATCTGCAGATTATCGACGTAGAGACCGGCGTGATTGTAAGCTCTGTCAACGCTCAGGGGGTAGAGTCGGATATCCCTGGTTTGGAACAAATTCTTGTGACTCACCTCGTTGATGTGTTTGATGCTTCTCTTGATGAAGTTAGTCGGTCAACGGTAACTCCAAGTTCTGAGGATTTGCATCCGCATTTTAAACGGAATTCTGAAGGTGACAAGGAAAGGCGGCAGGTGATTTCCTCCGAAACTGTCGCTCCATCTACCGTGTATCATGTTGATGCATTTCTGTCATTGGAGAAGCTCACTCATCAACGAAGGGAAGCGTATCGGTTAGCAGAAATGATTTGGGATGAAGGGTATGTGGTTGAAATGGGAGAGCCCCTATATCAGATTTGGCACTTTTCGATTGATCCTACGAGGGCTATGCCGGTCATGGCTATTCCTTTTTCACTATTTTTTTCTCCTCACCGGATTTCCTATATTTTCGAGCAAGCGCAGAAGGCAGAAACC
The DNA here is from genome assembly GCA_020430245.1 of Nitrospira sp. Lineage (GTDB taxonomy): Bacteria > Nitrospirota > Nitrospiria > Nitrospirales > UBA8639 > Nitrospira_E. The sequence continues at coordinate 19,577 of JAGQKG010000023.1, read as the reverse complement.
GTTTCGGGGGTGGATGTGAATTCCGATGGATTTAGAGCGACACTCGATGAGGTTTCAGGAGCCCAGTCATTATTTATTGAACATTTTCAAACGCCCCGGCGCGTATTTATTCGTGCCCTAAATGAAAAGGAGGATGTGCTGGCCATTTTTTCTGACTGGGGATGGCGGACGGACCGAAAATTTTCAATGCGAGGTACTCAAGAGGTATCTGTGCCTATGTGGCCGAACCCATTTGTTACCGGACTCGTCAAATTCCCGGTAGATTGGGTCGAACAGGAAGGGCAACATGTGACATTTGATAGCGTGGCGGTTCCTGTGCCAGACGAGCAAGTGCTTGTGATGGTGGAGCCTATCGGAGATTTCAAAGAAGAAGGAGCCAAAATTTCGGGGCTAGTTGACCCGGAAAACGTTCTTCTTCAGAGCTTAGAAAGTGTGATCCAATCCAATTGGGCTCCTGCAATAACGGAAGGGCTGCCAATGCGGGGGTATCTCCCAGGCAATAAACGGACAGCTGTGGGTGTGGTCCACGTACAAGAGGGGAAAATCCGTGACATCCAATTTCAGCATTGGCCTGAGGATCCCTTTATTCTGCAAAGCTTACAAGATCTTCAGCATAAGCTATTGGGGTTCTGTCTGGAATGTCAGGATTCAGGTCGGGTTGTCCCTCATCTCCCTGATTCAGGCGTCAATACTTTTCGTTTACAACTGACTTTAGTGAAAGACATTCACGCCCTTCATTTGGGCAGTCACCCTCATTAAACCGACACTCGATTTTGTCATTCCAATGGATTTACTGTGAAGCGCCTGTCCCAGTTGTAGGCATTTTGAATGGTTGTATTAAAGTCGGCCAGTGCTGTCGGAGGGTTTCCTCGGCCGCTTTGGAAAGAATCTCATCGATGGAATGATCCTGGCTGAATACTCGCAGGGTGATCATGCGGGCTGGAAGATACTGGAGATACTTTCGAAGGCTATCTTTTTCGACCGTGCCTTTGGCGGAGTTCCAGACAAATATTTGAAAGTTTCCCATATTGAGCAAATTAATGGGGCGAGGGTCCTTATGTGCAAAGTCAACCCGAATATCTTGGTGGCGATATTTAGTAGGTAACAATCGACGCATCCGGCTCAGAAATACCTGAGGTTGAAAGGATGATGATGCCGGCTGAATAATGGGGAGCAGAGTACTGAATGCGGTTTTCCACTTTACGTGTCTTCCGATTATTTGCTTCCACTCCATTCCCAGTTGTCGTTTATGCATGGAACGAGCGTGCTCCCATGAACGAACCGTTTCAATGACGTGCCAATCGGTTAAATGGAGATAATGCGGTAAAGATTGGAGAGGGGTTTTTTTGCAGAGGATCTCCATTGTGGGTTGAAAAATTTCCTGAAGATGAAGATCGATTGCCCGTGTGGTGCGATGGTAGTAGACATTGGCGTAGAGATAGAGCCTGGCGTGTAAAAACATTTGCAAAGCAGGAAGCCCTGATTGGTGGATTGTGAGTCCCTGTGATGAAAAGAAAGTGTAATGAAGGAGTCGTTCAATATCCACAGGGCCAATGGCCACTCCGCACATGTAGGAATCCCTGAGGACGTAGTCGCAATTGTCCGGGGTATAAATTCCCCCAAGAAGGGGTTGTAAGGCGATCACCCACGAAGGCAAACCCTTTGTCGATTTGTGAGGATCCTTAAGAATAAGGAAGGCAATATGTTCCGGATCCAATTGCTCTCCTGGTGCAAATGGCCCTGAAGGACTTCGACGGATTTTTTTAATAATGGGAGCCAAATGGTCACGAATAATGTGTTGGCCAAGCACTTCATGCGTCAGGTGAAATTGATGTAGGAAATGATGGTCAAAAAAATGGCAGAACGGGCCATGTCCGATATCATGTAGCAAGGCGGTAATTCGAATAAATTCTTCTAGGAAATTACACGATGGTAATTCGGAGATTGTTTGGCAGAGCGACGGATAGAGGCGAGCCATAAATCGGCCTGCAAGGTGCATGGTCCCCAGGGAGTGCTGGAAGCGGGTATGCTCGGCGCCGGGATAGACCCAATGCGCACTCTGAAGTTGGAGAATATATCGAAGACGTTGAACCCAGGGAGAATCAATCAAATCCTTTTCGGTCTGTTCGGAAGATTGTGGATGTGGATAGGGAACGGTGATGGAAATATAGCCGTGTATAGGGTCGGCAAGAAGCGAGACGCCATCAAACGGGGATAAGCGTGGTTCTGACATGGACATGGGCTAAGCGTCTTTTCCTGGCCTCAATACTTTGCCTGGTGGAGTGTGCCGGGTTGTCAGAAGCCACATTGTATGAAAAGTATTCCCGGTTAGGATTTCCTGATGCGCCGTGTTTCTTATTTTACTGAGAATTCTTGAGCCCTCGATATCGGGTGATGGCCCATCGCATGACGGGGTAGGCGATCAACGATCCGATAATCGCCAGGGCACAGGCTCCAACGAAAAAAGGAAAGAGGTAGGGGGACAGCATGTCAAACATATTGTCCATCTTCATCTGATCCCACTCAATCGTGGTTGATGAAGATGCGCCTACCAAAAGCATTCCGGCATAGAGGCTGGCAGCTAAGATGGGGACAAGTGTCCAGGGATTGTTGATCAATGACCCCAGGAAGAGTGCTAAAAAATTCAATCGGAATGCCCAGGCACAAAATACCACACTAGCTGTGTGGAACAAATAATGTGGTGCGAAGGCGATAAACACACCAAGAGCAAATGCCAAGGCTGTGCGGTGAGGAGTTTCTCGAAGGTGTAAGACGTGAGTCAATTGTTGTCGGATGGACTCAAGCGTTACCATGGGCAATTTCCTACCATTCAGTTACTCTGAAAAATGCACATAACTTTGGGACGCCAATTTTTGAGTTCTACCGTCTTGGTGAGTTATTTGAATTCCCGAGCGTCGAGAAGTAATGACGCCAATGGCGGTGGCAGAAATCCGTAGTTGTTTGAGGGCCATTTTCAGGCGGTGTTGTTTTTTGGGAGGCACCGTAAACAATAATTCGTATTCTTCTCCTCCGTGTAGTGCCCAGGGTAGAGGATCTACCCTCACCTGTGAAGCATATTCGATGAGATGAGGTGTCATGGGAAGGCTGGCCGCCTGAATGAGGGCACCTACCCGGCTTTGTTGGCACAGATGTTCGATATCTCCTGAGAGACCATCAGATAGGTCCAAGGCGGCCGAAGCCAAACGGCGAGAAGACAGCAACCGTCCTAATGTAAGACGAGGGGTGGGTTGAAGATGGCGCCGAACTAAAAACTTCATAGGTTGCCGTAAGTTCGAAATCTTTTCACGTGAAGTTTTATGCTTCAGATATGCTAATCCTGCAGCTGAGTTGCCTACTGATCCACTGACATAAATGATATCTCCTTCATGAGCCCCACCTCGCGTTAATGCACGACCGGGTTCAACCTGTCCCAGTATGGTGATTGCCACAAAAAACGAAGAAGGGGATCCTGAAGTATCCCCACCCACAAGTTGAACCCCATGGGCTTTGCAAGGAATGGAAAGCCCACGGTATAGGTCCTTCCAGTCTCCATATCTCACATAAGAGGGAAGGGCCACCGCCACCAGGATAAATGTGGGAGTGGCTCCCATTGCGGCAATGTCGCTGAGATTGGCCACGGCGGCTTTGTAGCCAAGGTCAAAAAATGATGAGGTCTTTTTTGAGAAATGAACGTTTTCTACGAGGAGGTCTGTGGACACGACGAGATGGGTTGATGAGGGGTGAGCCAGAATCGCGGCATCGTCTCCCATGCCAATGAGGGTACGAGCATCGGGTGGCGAAAATCCATGAGTCAGCGCACGGATGAGTTGGAATTCCCCTATTTCTGATACGAACGCCTGGCGGCGGGAAGGGGACATGATAAAAAATCAGTGTGTCTTGGTAATGGATTGTCGTAAAGGGCGACGGGTGGCCGGTGACGCAACTTTTTTTCGATGGCCGGAAGAGCTATGTTCATGATTCGTTGACGAGTTCAAGGCGGGTCGATTTTTGATGCGAAGGGCGACTGTGAGAACTTCCGACATATTCTCCACATAAATAAATTCAAGGCCCCGTAAGAGATGTTTGGGAATCTCATCGAGGTCTTTTTGATTTTGTTTAGGCATAATAATGGTTTTGATATGTGCCCGTTTCGCGGCGAGAACTTTTTCCTTCAACCCGCCAATGGCCAGTATTCTGCCGCGAAGCGTGACTTCTCCTGTCATCGCCAAGTCTCGTTTGACAGGGTGATTGCTGAGACAGGATGCAAGGGCCGTGGCCATGGTGATGCCTGCAGAGGGTCCGTCTTTGGGGATTGCCCCGGCCGGAACGTGGACGTGAATGTCCTGTTTAGCGAAAATGTCAGGATTGATTCCCAATGACTTGGCCTGGGAGCGGATATACGTGAGTGCGGCATGGGCAGATTCTTTCATAACGTCCCCGAGATGACCTGTGAGGGTCAAGAGGCCTTTTCCTCTGATGGCCGAAGCCTCGATGTACAAGACATCCCCACCGGTTTCTGTCCATGCGAGTCCTGTTGAGACGCCGATTTCATCCTTTTCCTGTTCCTGATCCGCCACATATTTAGGAACACCGAGGTAGTGGTGAAGATTCCGGGGTGTAACCTGATAGCGTTTGATTTTTCCTTCGGCAATGCGCTTCGCGACTTTTCGCATGACATTGGCTAGTTCACGCTCTAGATTGCGAACTCCGGCTTCCTTGGTATATTGAGAAATGATGTTCGCCAAGCACGGATCGGTGAGAAGTAAGTGATCTTCCGTGATCCCGTGTTCTTCCAACTGACGAGGGATCAAGTAGCGTTGAGCAATGCCAAGTTTTTCTTCCTCCGAATACCCAGGGATTTCGATGATCTCCATTCGGTCCCGTAGTGCCGAGAGAATGGGATCCGTCAAATTTGCAGTCGTAATGAACATGACCTCACTCAGGTCAACGGGGACTCCGAGATAGTGATCGACAAACGCATGGTTTTGTTCCGGATCGAGAACCTCCAGCAAGGCAGCCGAGGGATCCCCGCGGAAATCAGTCCCGATTTTATCGACTTCATCCAGCATGAATACGGGGTTATTGGTCCCTGCCTGTTTGAGCCCCTGCACAATCCTTCCTGGCAATGCACCGACATAGGTTCGGCGATGCCCTCGAATTTCAGCTTCGTCTCGCGTTCCACCTAAACTCATGCGAACGAATTCCCGTCCCATGGCACGAGCGATCGATTTACCTAAAGAAGTTTTGCCGACTCCGGGAGGTCCCACAAAACACAAGATGGGTCCTTTCATTTTGGCTTTGAGTTTACGCACGGCAAGATATTCGAGGATTCGTTCCTTGACCCGTTCCAGATCATAGTGATCCTCCTTCAGCACCCGGCTTGCCTGGGGGATGTCGAGGTTATCCTCAGAATAATGGTTCCAAGGTAATTCAACCATCCATTCCAAATACGTTCGGATCGTCCCGGCCTCGGCCGTATCCTGGTGCATTTTTTCCAGACGTTTCAGTTGTTTCTCAGCCTCCCTCTTGACTTTGTCTGGCATAGTGGCTTCTTGAATCTTTCGACGAAATTCGGCCACTTCTTCAGATCGGTCATCGAGTTCTCCCAACTCTTTTTGGATCGCTTTGAGTTGCTCACGAAGGAAGTATTCTCGTTGCGTCTTATCCATTTCCCCCTTGGCTTCAGCTTGGATTTTCTGTTGCATGGACAAAACGTCCTGCTCATTACTCAGGATCTCATTGACTCGCCTCAGACGAAGAAGGGGATCTTCAATTTCGAGAACTCTCTGGGTGGTCTCAACGTTGAGCCCAAGATTGGAAGAGACAATGTCTGCCAGACGTCCAGGATCGTCAAGATTCTCAATGACGGTTAACACATCCGGCATCAACATTTTTCCTAACCCGACAATTTTTTCCAAGGACTCTCGAGTGGAACGAACGATGGCTTCTTTCTCTAAGTAAGGAAGCGCTGTTGGCGATTCGGTCAGGGGTTTAATGCGGGCAGAGAAAAATGGGTCGGTTTGGGTGAATTCTTGAACCCGGGCTTTTGTGAGGCCCTGTACGAGTATTTTGATCCGGGCATCCGGAAGTTTCAACATGCGCATGATGACCCCGACCGTTCCCACTTGATAGAGATCTTGGCTCTCCGGTACTTCCACCTCTTGATTTTTTTGGGTGGTTAAAAAAATTAAGCGGTTGGATGAGAGAGCGGCTTCAATGGCCTTGATGGAAATGTCACGCCCAACGAAGAGGGGAAGCACCATATAGGGAAAGACGACAATGTCCCGTACAGGTAGGAGTGGCAATTCCTCTGGAATCTGTTCAATGGACGGTGTGGGAATCTCGGGGTAGTCTTCAGTCATCGGTTTCATTTCTAACGATGAACGAATGGGTCCATCAAGGATATGGCAAAAATAAAAAACAGTGTTTCTGTGACTCTTCTCATACGTATGGGGACTCTTCCAGACAGGGTTGGGATCTCTTCGGACACACGGTGACCGTGCCTATGATTCTGGCATGCACAGCCACAGTCGAAAATTGTCTGGGGTGAGGAATGGGTTTATTAACACAATCCACTTATTCGTTGTTTGAAAATATCAACATGATTTTTATTTGGTTTCGATACTAGGAGAAGGTGAAAAATGTTGTCAAGGTTTGCGCTTGCTTCCTTCTTGGGATGCCTCTGGAAATAACCCATGCGTAAGATGTTGCCTTTACAAGGAATCCTGTCACGAATATAATCTGACACCTTGATCCCAACATGATGATTGTCTTCTCATTTCCCAGGAACCCCCCCGTTATCATCAGCATTTCAAAGGTTTACCCGTTGGGGACAAATTGAAGGGGCAATTCTGCTATCCCGCTGACCATACAATTTTTCTGTGAAACACCCTTCTTGTTTCTCTCATCGTCTTAGAGATGCTCCATGGATTTAGTGTTGCCTGGATCACTGGGTCTTGGGCAAAAGATGAGGCGTTTCCGGATTTTTCCCTTTTCATCTGCCAGTCTTTTACTCCTTGTCGGTCTTTTCGTTTTGGGAACACTTTGGTTTGAGACACCAGTGTTGGCCCAATCTACCCAATCCCACATTGAAGACATTAAAATTGAAGGAAACCAGCATATTGAAGAATTGGCCATCTTAGGGAAATTATCCATCAAACCCGGGGATTCATTTACCCATGAGTCCATTCGGGAGCAAATTCAACTCATTTATGGGATGGGGTTTTTTGAAGAAGTCGAAGTCTCCACTGAAGTCAGGGCCAAGGGAGTTCTCGTGGTCTTTCGTGTGAAGGAAAAGCCGTTTACCATCGAAGTGGTGTTTGATGGAAATGAAGAGTTGTCAGACGACAAGCTTGCCGAAAAAAATACCATAAAAAATCAGGTGTTTTTGGATAAAGAACAGGTAAAAGTCTCCGTAGAAAATTTTCGGCAGTTGTATCATGACAAGGGCTTTTACCATGCTCAAATTATTCCTATCACTGATATGGTTGAGAACAATCAAGTCCGATTGACTTTTTATATCGAAGAGGGGAGCCAAGCCCATATTCGCACGATTGTGTTTGAGGGGCGAAATGTCATTCAGAAGAAGGAATTGACGTCCTTTATGGCCAATCGAGAATATTCCTGGCCCTGGTCAATTTTTTCGGATGCCGGCATTCTCCATCGGGATGAGCTTCCCAATGATGTCGAACGGATTAAGGAAGTATATCTCAATAAAGGTTATTTAGATGTTCAAGTCGGGATGCCTCGAATGGATTTGGATGAGAAAAAGGAATGGTTTACCCTGGTGTTCCCGATCGTCGAAGGAGAGCCTTATGTGGTGAGTCAAATACAGTACACCGGAAATACCCTCTTTTCCGAGGCGGAATTGCGGGAAGGACTGATCATTGAACCTGGGGAAGTGTTTCAGCGTGCCAAAATCCGTGATGAGATTACTCGGCTGACGGATTTATATGGTAGTCGCGGCTATGCGTTTGCCGAGGCCAACCCTTCAGTAGAGCCTGATCCGCCCACTCGGAGCACTCGTATTGTGTTTTCGATTCAGGAAGGGGACATGGTCCGGATTCGTGATATCCGGATTACCGGGAATAATAAGACCCGGGACAATGTGATTCGGCGTGAACTGCGGGTGGATGAACGGGATATGATCGATTCTCCTGCAATAAAGCGAAGTTTCGAACGGCTCAATAATTTGAATTTTTTCGAAACGGTCGAAATTCTTCCGAAACAAATCGCCCCGGGAGAAGTGGACTTAGACGTCAAGGTCAAGGAAAAACCCACCGGCTCTTTCAGCATCGGCGGGGGGTTTAGCACGTTAGACCAATTTACCTTAATTGCGGATATCACCGAGGGGAATTTATTCGGGCGGGGGTATCTAGCCAGGATTCGAGGGCAGGTTGGAGGACGGCGTACCCTCGGAACGATTACCTTTCGAAATCCGGCCATTTTTGATACGTTAACCTCCGCTCAAGCCGATCTTTTCAGCTCTCGCACGAATTACTTGACGTACCTTGAAAAAAAGCAGGGTGCGAATTTGACGTTTGGACGGGGGTTTTCCGAATACTTGACGGGGACCTTTACCCTAGTGGCCGAAAAGATCAAAATTGACAATGTGGACTCTAATGCAAACAATCTGATCAAAGACCAGGAAGGTACCCAATCCACAACTGGATTTCGTGCCAGTTTATTCCGGGACTCGCGTGATTTTTATTTAGATCCCAGACGTGGCACTCGTATCGGTGTCCAAACGAGTTTTGGAAGCGATACCTTTGGGGGATCCAATAACTTTTATAGTGTGTCCTTCGATGCCTTGAAATTTACCCCTCTCCCATTTTGGGATTTTCGTCATTCCATTCGGGGACGGATTGGATACGGAGACGGATTTAATGGGTCAAAATTTCCTATTCCTGAGTTTTTTTACGTGGGAGGCATTAACACCGTTCGTGGGTTTAAATATGGTCGTGCCGGGCCCGTGACCTCGAGTAATGACCCTGAAGGGGGCAATAAACAAATCATTATTAATAATGATTTAATTTTCCCGGTCTTGCCAGATGCCAAGTTGAATGGGGTTCTTTTTTTCGACTATGGAAAGGGGTTTTCCCAGGATAATAAGTTAAGTCTTGATCTTCGAATGGCTGCGGGCATGGAAGTGCGGTGGATTTCACCATTCGGGCCGCTTCGGGCGGCGTATGGTCGTCCTATAGATGGGCCAAAGGATGACAGGAAATGGGTATTTGAATTTTCCGTAGGGTCGGTCTTTTAGGTGGGGTCCGCAATTAAGAACTTGCGTAATGGAGAACCGTAGGAGAGAACACATAATGAGGAAGGCATGTGTTGGGGGTGTCAGCGGATGGATAACTTTGGGAAGCCTGGCCTTGAGTCTTGCCTGGGGATGTGCGGCTATGGGGCCAAATAATCCATCGGATCTTCCGGTTGGCGTCGTTGATCCTCAGCGAATTTTGGCTGAAACAGTCAAAGGCAAACGGCTGTCTGATGCGCTGAATGCCTTTATGAAGGATCGGCAAACTCTGGTGGAGTTAGAGCAAAAGGAGTTACGAAAGTTGGAAAGTGAATTGATGGCCCAGAGTACGATATTGAGTCAGGAGGCCCGGGATCGGAAGGAGGAGCAGTTTAGAGAAAAAATGGCCGGGTATCAACAAAAAGTTGCCGATTTGAACCGCGAAGTCCAAGAAAAACAACGGGAATTGCAAAATGAATTTCGTCTTCAGGTGCAAAAGGTTGTTTCGGAAGTTGCCGGTCAACGTGGCTTGGGTCTGGTCCTAGAGTATGGAGTTAATTCGGGCACCTTGTATTATCAAGCTGGCCTGGATATTTCTACTGATGTTATTCAGGCGTTGGACCGGGAGGGTAGTGTTATGAGCGCGCCATAGTTTAATGCCTGGTTCATGGTCCCGACGACCAATATTCCTAGCAGAAGTCCGGAGAGAAAGGGGTTAAGTATGACTGAGGGTGAGATAGATATTCTGCAAATTCAAGCATTGCTTCCTCACAGGTATCCCTTCTTATTAGTAGATCGGATCCTTGAAATCGAGGAGGGTACGAGGATAGTGGGCATTAAAAACGTCACGGCCAATGAGCAGTTTTTTCAAGGGCATTTCCCGGAGCGCCCTATTATGCCTGGTGTGTTACTCTTGGAGGTCATGGCACAGGTTGGCGGGGTGCTGGCCAGGAAAACGGCGACGGAGGCTGGCCGCCCAACGGTTTTTCTGACGGGAATTGAAAAAGCGAAGTTTCGTCGACCGGTCGTTCCAGGCGACCAATTGCGTATAGAGGTTGAAGTGATTCGACGAAAAGATCCATTTTGGAAGATGGCCGGAAAGATTGCAGTCGAAGACTCCTTGGTCTGTGAAGCCGAAATGACCGCCATGGTCAGAGTCGAAAGGAGTGAGACTTAGTGCCACGGTCATCGATCTGATCGTGCAGGGTCTGGCTTGAAGTTCATTTTCAACGCATTAAGTGAGAATTTGATGAATATTCATTCCACAGCGATCGTCCATCCCAAAGCCATTGTAGGAGAAGATGTCGTGATCGGGCCCTATTGTGTGGTGGGTGAACATGTCACCATTGGGGATCAGACGGAATTAGTAGCCCATGTGTGTGTGGAGGGACTTACGGAAATAGGCCGTCGTTGCCGGTTTTTTCCATTTGTATCCATTGGAACTCCCCCGCAGCATCTACAATATAAAGATGAGCCAACCAAGGTCTGCATCGGGGATCATAATATTGTCCGTGAAAACGTAACGATTAATCGAGGTACAGTATTTGGCAGCGGCGTAACCAGGATTGGGCATCATAATTTTCTCATGGCTTACACCCATGTGGCGCATGATTGTGACCTGGGTAATCATATTGTGATGGCCAATGCGGCAAATTTAGCCGGCCACGTTTCGGTGGGAAATTCTGTAGTGATTGGAGGCTTAGTCGGAGTGCACCAATATGTACGAATTGGTGAATATGCGATGGTGGGGGGGTGTTCGGCCCTAGGACGAGATGTCCCACCGTTTGTTCGTGCGGCTGGAGGCTATCGTGCCCAAATGTTTGGTCTAAATACCATCGCCTTGAGGCGGCATGGGTTTTCCGGAGCACGCATGAATACCCTAAAAGCTGCCTTTGAACTTTTATTCCGTCAGGGGCATCGACTTCAAGAGGCTATTAAACTTGCTCGTAACGAGTACGGTGAAAGTACAGATGTGATGACGTTACTCGCTTTTTTAGAAAGTACCAGTCGCGGGATCTGCCAAGTTTCCTCTCGGGAGTTAGATGATGAAGAGGAGTAAGAGCCCGGTTGAATCGGTGCGCCGGGTATGAGTTCTCCTAAACAGGATGAGCGGATTGGATTGATTGCGGGAAACGGGCGATTTCCAATTATTTTTGCCGATAATGTCCGGCGCTTAGGGTATTCCGTTTCCGCCATCGCGCATGTGGGGGAAACTCTGCCGGAACTTGAATCCCATGTAGATCGAATTCATTGGCTCAAGGTCGGGCAATTTAGTAAGGCCCTGGCTGCATTAAAGGATGATGGCATCCGCCAGGCTGTCATGTTAGGTGGAATCCACAAAACGCATGTCTTTACGGCACTTCGGCCGGACCTCAGGGCCTTAGCGATTTTTAGCCGATTGAAACACTGGAAGGACGATGCGATCCTCAGGGCGGTTGCTGGAGAATTAGAGCGGGAAGGGATTCAGATTCGCGACTCCACGTTTGGCCTTGATGGTATTTTGGCGAAAGAGGGCAATCTTGCCTATAGGAAACCATCGAGCAAAGAGTGGGACGATATCCAATTTGGTTGGGATACCCTTGAGACCTTGGGAAAGTTAGATATTGGGCAATGTGTCGTGGTGAAAAATCGGGTGATTGTCGCCGTTGAAGCCGTTGAGGGGACGGATGGGGCGATTACTCGTGGAGGGACACTTGGGGGAAAGGGAACCGTGGTGGTCAAACGAACGAAATCGCATCAGGATCTTCGGTTTGATTTGCCGGCTGTCGGTCCTCAAACCATTCAGTCCATGGTTGCTGTTAAGGCTTCAGTTCTTGCGGTTGAAGCTGGGCGCACCGTTGTCCTTGATCGAGAGGAGATGTGTGCGAACGCCAAAATGGCAGGTATCGCGGTCGTTGGAATCGCTCCAGCAGGCCTTTGACAGCATGCCCCGTCTTCCGATGCTTCATTACGGTAAAGAGATGGGTTCCCAATCGTGGTGTTTTGTTCGGTGTAACCGGAATCGCTGTCACTGTTTTCCTGTTCAGCGAGGCCCTATCCCTACATGACACAGTCCTTACGAGTTGGGGTGATTGGTGTGGGTCATTTGGGCCGACATCATGCCCGCATTTATGGAACTCTGCCTTTTGTGACCTTAGTCGGGGTCTCTGATACCGATACCTCGCGAGGGCATGTAGTGGCGGATGAATGTGGGGTAACGTTTTTCCAGGATTTGGACGAGCTGTTGTCTTTGGTCGATGCGGTGAGTGTGGCGGTCCCGACCTCGGCGCATAGTGTTGTGGTCACGACCTGTTTGCAACGCGGGTGCCATGTTCTCGTCGAAAAGCCAATTGCCAGCCAGGTGTGGGAAGGGGAGCAGTTAGTCGAGCTGGCGAAAGTCCAGGGGACTATACTTCAGGTTGGACATATTGAACGGTTCAATCCGATTGTGGAAGTGATGCGTCCTCTTGTGTGTCAACCTGGCTTTATTGAATGTCACCGTCTCAGTCCTTTCCAGCCTCGAGGGACAGATGTTGATGTGGTACGGGATCTCATGATTCATGATTTGGATTTGTTGTTATCCTTGGGTTTGGGGCCCATCCTGCAGGTGGAAGCGAGAGGAATGCCGGTGTTTACCGATTTGCCCGATATTGCCAATGTGCGGCTTCTCTTTGAAAGTGGGTGTTTAGCTAATTTGACGGCAAGCCGAATCTCGACAGGACGACTGCGAAAAATCAGAGTGTATCAGCGCGATCGCTATCTCTCGGTTGATTTTGGTGGAAAAGAGGCTGTGATGAACACGAGGAGAAGTTTGGAGGGTGGAACCTTTGAAGTTGAATCGCAACATATCAAGGGTGATGAAGGCGATGCCCTGACTCGTGAATTGGGCTGTTTCATTCAGTCGATCCTGGGAAATCCTTCCGCCCGAGGCGTCTCGGGAGAAGAAGGGGTGGAAGCCCTGCGAGTCGCGACCCAAGTTGTCTCGCTCATCCAACAACATGCCGGGCACTCGCCACGGTAATCCGCGTCAGGGCGGGCTATCCGCCATGGGCGGTCTGTTAGAGTCTCGATGCCAAAAATTTTCTTAGTGACCGGTGAAACATCTGGCGATATTCACGGAGCACACTTAGCTCTGGCACTGCGGGAGCTAAATCCCTCTGTTGAATTAATTGGCGTGGGTGGCAGTCGGATGTTGGCAGCCGGGGTGTCGCTTCTTCCTCATGTGAAACGGGTCGATGCCATGGGCGTTCCGGGGATCCGGCAGCTCATACAGGGGTGGAGAACCCTACAAACGCTAGCCGGTTACCTCAAACGTGAACGGTTTGATGTGATTATTCTCATCGACAGTCCAGGGTTGAATCTTCGCTTGGCCAAGGCTATCGCTCATAGGTCACACAAACTCATCTATTATATTGCCCCTCAGGTGTGGGCATGGGGAAGCCGTCGCGTCAAACTCATTCGGAGGGTGATCAGCCATGTGTTAGCGATCCTTCCATTCGAAGAGGAGTATTTCCAAAAAGCCGGCATTCCCTGTACGTATGTTGGACATCCGTTATTGGATGAACTCAAGCCTGGCTACGATATGGTTCATGAGCGTCACCAATTCGGGTTGGAGAAAGAAGGTCTAGTCATCGGGCTTCTGCCTGGGAGTCGTATTCGGGAAGTCCGGGAGGTGTTACCGGCTTTCTTGAGTTCGGTTGAACAGATTCGGATCCAATACCCTCGACTTCAGGTCCTTCTTGCCCAAGCGCATTCTCTGTCTGATTCCGTGGTGAATGAGCTCCTTGGACATTTCAGACCACAAGTAAAGGTGGTCAAAAATCGGTCAAATGAGGTAATGGCGGCCTCAGATCTTCTGTTGGTGACCTCGGGGACCGCGACGTTGCAATCAGCTCTGATTGGCACACCGATGGTTGTAGTCTATCGGACATCTCCCTTCACCTATCAAATTGCCAAATGTCTGGTTAAAATTCCCTATATTAGTTTAGTGAATATTTTAGCCGGTAAAGAAGTTGTTCCAGAACTGATTCAGGATCGTATGACCCCAGACTGTATAGCACACGAAGCCTTAGACATCTTACAAAACGTTCGACGACAAAAGGACATGGCTCAGGCCTTTCAGGGGATTCGGACCGCTCTGGGGGGCGCAGGGGCGTCGAAACGGGCTGCAGCATATATTCTTGCTGAGGCGATCGTATGAAGACCTTCTGGCGAATTGTATCTTATCTGAAGGAATACCGCCTGCGGTTGCTTGGGGCGTTTGTCTGTTCCGGTGGAGTGGCAGGATTATCGGCTGTCTATGCCTGGCTTGTCCAGCCGGTTCTGGATGGAATCTTTATTGAGCGCAATCAAGACATGTTGTTCATCCTTCCGTTGGCAGTCCTGGGCGTCGCGATTCTGAAGGCGTCTTTTGCATATGGACAGGGTTATCTCATGAGTTATGTGGGCCACTGGCTGGTGTCCGATATTCGCCAGCAATTGTTTATCCATATTGTGCGACTGCCTATTCGTTTTCACGATGCGAATGCCTCGGGACGGTTGATGGCCAGGGTGATTAGCGATGTCAACGAAATGGCGAATGCCATTCCTAGTGTGTTGAAAGACATTTTTCAACAGGGGCTGACGTTTGTGGCAATGCTGTCCGTGGTCTTTTATCAAAATTGGAAACTCGCGACGATTGTATTGGTCGTATTACCTTTTTCCTCATTCGTGTTGGTTCGGGTCGGTCGACGGATTCGTAAACTTTCAAAACGTGGCCAGGAATCGATTGGAAAAATGGCTTCCGTATTAAAAGAAGCGTTTTCCGGTATCAAGATCGTGAAGGCTTATGGTCAGGAAGAGAAGGAGGCTCAAAGGTTTTCCCTGACAAATCAAGCATTTCGGACAGCGAAGGTGAAATCGTCACAAACCTCAGCGATGGCCTCACCTCTTCTTGAAGTCATTGGAGTCTGCGGTGTGGCCTTTATAATCTGGTATGGGGGTGGATTAGTCATTGCCGGAGAAATGAAGCCTGGAGAGTTCTTTTCATTTTTGGCTGCCATGTTCATGGCGTATGCCCCCCTCCGGAAAATGTCCGGGGCCAATGAGTCGGTTCAGCGTGCGCTTGCGGGGGCTCAGCGAGTGTTTCAAGTTCTCGACTTGGAAAGCGAATTAGCGAAAGATGAAGGCAAGAACACGCTTCCACCCATGGCGAAAAATTTGGAATTTTCCGGTGTCAGCTTCAGGTATGAAGGCGCTGAGGAGCCGGCCTTGCATGAGATCAATTTCACGATCAACGTGGGGGAGGTGGTGGCCTTCGTCGGGGCTAGTGGAAGTGGAAAAACCACTCTCGTGAGTTTGGTGCCACGGTTTTATCGTCCGATGGCAGGATCCGTGAAAATTGATGGTGTGGATATTCGCCTGGTTGATCGATCATCTCTGAGACGGCAGATTGGCATCGTGTCTCAAGAAACGGTGCTATTTGATGATACGATCAGAAATAATATCGCCTATGGTCGTTTGGATGCGAGTGAAGAAGCTGTCATTGAGGCGTCTCGGGCCGCCTTTGCCTGGGAATTTATTGAACGGCTCCCTCAGGGTTTGGACACGCTGGTTGGTGAAAATGGGCTACGATTATCTGGTGGACAACGCCAACGACTCGCTATCGCCAGGGCAATTTTGCGCGATCCCCCGATTCTAATTCTGGACGAGGCGACGTCCGCCCTAGATTCGGAATCGGAAAAGCTGGTGCAGAAAGCTCTGGCAAATCTGGTAAAAGCCAGAACGACCTTAATCATTGCCCACCGATTGTCCACAGTTCAACATGCCGATCGTATTGTGGTCATGAATCGTGGAAGGATTGAAGAGATCGGCACTCATGCCACCTTGCTTCAGCAGGGAGGCCTCTATACTCGATTGTATCAAACGCAATTTTTACTGACTCAACCCGAACCGTTACCGACGACTTCGTAAACCGAATGGCGAAGTTCTTATGTTGAATTGGATCAAACAGTCGGTTGCTCCGCCATTGGCTGCACAAATGATTCGCCTCTTAGGTCATACGATGCGGATATCCACCGTTGGTGAGGAAGCCGTTGACGAGTTCTATCGCCAAGGCCGACAGATCATTATTGCCTTTTGGCATGGCCGTCAGTTGATGATGCCGTTGGCCTACCGGGGGCGGCAGGCTTCAATTTTGATTAGCCAACATCGGGATGGAGAAATCATCGCGCGAATCATGGGGTATTTTGGATTTCAGTCCATTCGCGGATCGAGCACGCGCGGGGGGCTTCGAGCGACCCGGCAATTGTTGAAGGCCGGGCGGAATGGCGGGGATCTGGTTGTGACGCCCGATGGTCCGAGGGGACCAGCTTGCACGGTACAATCTGGAGTGATTTATCTGGCAAAGGCGACGGGATTCCCCATAATCCCACTAACTTTTGCCTGCTCAAAAAAAAAGCCTTTACGAGTTGGGATCGCTTCCAGATTCCCTATCCCGGTGGGGTAGGGTTGTTTGTGTGGGGCCCACCCCTCTGGGTAAGCCAGGATCTTTCCAATCAGCAGCTGTCCGGTGCAGGGTTGGAGCTGGAAGGGTCGTTGAACCGGCTTACGGCTCAGGCCGATTTGGCTGTTCATGATTCCGATCCGGTTGAATCGTTTCTTCGCCGGATGTCTTCCCTGACCTGATCGACATGAAACAGACATTCAACGTGTAACCAACTCATGTATTATGTGATCTATAATGTGCTGCTGGTACTGGCCTTTCCCATTATCATCGGACTTCTGCTGACAAAAAAACGCAGCCAACGCGGCCTTTGGTGTCGGCTTGGGGCGGTTCCTGTTGAATTGCGGAATCTTCAAAAACCCGTCATTTGGATCCATGCGGTCTCCTTGGGCGAGGTGGCGACTATTGTTCCGCTGCTCCAGGCGATGAAACAGCAGTATCCTCAGTGGCCGTTGGTCGTGTCTACGGTGACGGAGACCGGGCGGGAAGTCGTGATCAATCGTTTGGAGGGTGTGGCTGTCCATTGTTATGCTCCCGTTGATTTTTGGTGGGCGGTTGACCGGTATATCCGCATACTTCAGCCCCGGCTCTTTATTTTGGTCGAATCAGAATTCTGGCCTAATCTGCTTAAAAATCTTCAATGGCATCGGGTGCCGATATGTCTCGTCAACGGGAGAATCTCTTCACGATCCTTTGCCAGGTATCGTTGGGTTAGTGGCATGATGACACAGGTGTTGAGCTGTCTCGATCTTGCCTTGATGCAATCGGAACACGATGCTGAGCGCATCGGTCACTTAGGCGTCAAGCCGAATGCCATTCATGTCACCGGAAATATGAAGGTTGATCAGGGCCTGGAGCAAGGTCAGGCCGTCAATGCCCATACCCCTGTCTCTTTCAGGGCACTCTTCACCTCTCATGCTGGTGAGGTGATGATTGTGGCCGGGAGTACCCACCCTCAGGAAGAAGAATGTATATTGGACGCGTACCGACAGGTGATTGCACAACACCCTCAGGCGGTGCTGGTGATGGCTCCACGACATATCGAGCGTGTGGCTAAGCTTGAGCAGGTTATTCGACAGTATGGATTCTCCTGTATTCGTCGCAGTCATTTGGTGCAGGATGCCGGAGATCGGGCTGTTTCCCATGGCCCTCGCGTCATTGTGTTAGACACCAGGGGGGAGTTGGCCTTTGTCTACCGAGAGGCCTGTGTCACGTTTGTGGGGGGTACACTGGTTCCGGTTGGAGGACATAATTTGTTGGAGCCTGCACAATGGGGTCGCCCCGTTCTATTTGGGCCCTATGTCGATCATTGCCGGGATATTGCCGGACGGCTTCTTGGAGCTGGAGGAGGCATACAAATCAAGAATCAGGGGGATTTGACCTTTCAGTTGGTTCGTCTGATCGCGCATCCTTCAGAAGCCGAGGAGATGGGCCAAAGGGCGTTAGAAATGGTCCGGGCCCATCGTGGCGTCGTCACCAGGAATCTTCAATGGATTAATCAATTATTGGAAAAGGACAATTCGGCTCTTTTCTCTTTGTCGGCGAAAGAGTCTTCTTCACACAAATCCCAAGAAGTGCTCCGATAAGCTTCCGTAAGAGCCCTGAATGAGGGGAGAATATGATATCCGCCATGTGTCCTTCGTGAACACAACGTCTCCTTGTCTCCTTTGCCTGGTATGAACCCGGAACCGCTCTGGCGTTGGTTGCACTGGCGTTGCCCATGGATTCTCCGGTGGTGTGCTGTTCTCTATGGTGGGGTTGGCCATTTGCGGAGAACAGCCTACCAACGTGGCTGGTTTCCTCAACATCGATTGCCAAAACCGGTTATCAGTGTGGGGAATATGACCGTGGGGGGAACAGGGAAGACTCCATTGGTGATGTGGTTGGCCGCCAGACTTCATGAGCGGGGCAAGCGGGTTGCGATTTTAAGCCGAGGGTACGGAAGACAACGTTCGGCAGTGAATAGGTTGGTCTCTGATGGCGTCTCGCTGAAGGGAGATTGGCGATCGGTAGGGGATGAAGCCATGCTGATGGCGCACAAGTGCCCATGGGCGATTGTGGCAGTGGGAAACAATCGTTATCGTCTGGGACAGTGGGTGTTGGAGCAGACCTTGTGCGATTGCTTTCTTCTTGATGATGGCTTCCAGCATCTTTCTCTGTATCGGGATCTGGACGTGCTTTTATTTGATGCGACCGATGTTGAGGGCTTAAGCGGAGTTGTGCCGGCCGGCCGAATGCGTGAACCGCTGTCCGCAGCAAAATGGGCCACGACGATTGTCTTCAGTCGAACGGAACAAGCTGGGTCGGTCGCATCACTTCAGAATCGAATCGAACAGAGCGTGGGAACGTCCATTGTCTCCTTGCGTCTGGAAACCGAACTTGGAGTGTTCACGCATATTGCGACAGGGAAATCTCAAGAGGGCTGGGCTTTTAAGGGTACCTCCTGTTTGCTCTTTAGCGGAATTGGCAATCCTGCCTCCTTTCGATCGAGTGTGGTTTCCTGCGGGCTGACGGTGGGTGAGGAGATTCGTTACCCCGATCATTTTGCCTATTTAGAAAAAGATGTTGAAGCCATTCGTGTGAAGATCCGGCGTTTAGGGCTTGATCTCGCGATCACCACAGAAAAAGATGCCCTGAAAATTAAAGAACATCTGAAGCATGATGACCCACTATGGGCGCTGAATGTGCAAGTGCGGATGACTCACGGGGAAGACCAATTACGTGAACAGCTCAATGCCATTTGTCCATAGGACTCAGATATGGTTGGTCAGATAGAGTCTAGCAGATCAGTTCATGTGAGAGGGTCTGTTGAAAAAAGCCGCCAGCGGCGTTCTCGCCATTTTTCCGTGCTCACGTACTAAGTGTACGCTCCGCGCG
>JAGQKG010000239.1 GCA_020430245.1 Nitrospira sp. | reverse complement strand
GTGAAACGAATGAAAACTTCCATGGCTCATCAGTCGGATTAGTTCTTCCTGAAATGGTGTGTGAAAGAGCCTCTTCATTCCAGAGATGCCTGTCTTCCCCAATCCCGTCTGGTGTATCCGGAAAGTCATATGTGGATAGCGCTTACCCCTGAACATGGTATAGTAATCAATGTACCGGCCACGGTTATAAAGGCTGCGGCGTGTTGTCGCAGCCTTTTTTATCATGCAAAGACCATTATGAGGAATCACGTTCCATTCTATCGGTTGGATTGTTTTCTGCATGCCCCCCGATGCGAATGACACGTCCGGAAAGGTAAGAGAGTTAGTGAAAACGTCCCATTCTGTGTTCGATCACCCCGATGAACTGAAAGAAATTCCCCTCTTCCAACAGCCCAGTAATGGGCAAACGCGACCACCCACGTTATTTATCATTTTTGGGGCCCAGGGAGATCTCACGAAGCGAAAATTAATTCCCGCATTGTATAACCTGGCCTCAAGCCATCATCTTCCTCAAGAATTTGCCATTCTCGGGATAGATGGTATTCCCATGCATACGGATGACTTTCGGGAGAAAATCCGTCAGGACATCGAGGAATTGTGTCCCCGTCCCATCGATGCCACCATCAAGGAATGGCTCCTTGATCGCCTGTACTACCTGTCAGGGGATTTTCGGGATCAACAGACCTATGGACGTCTTCATGACCTGCTCACACAGTTAAATACCAGCCATGGGACCCAGGGAAATTATCTCTATTACATGGCCACGGCTCCAACATTTTTTGCGGAAATCGTTGCGCAACTTGGCGCCGAAGGATTAGTCGAATATCGAAAAGATTTTTCCCGTCGTATCGTCATTGAAAAACCATTCGGCCATGATTTGCCATCGGCCAGATCCCTCAATCAAGACCTGAAACAGGTGTTGGATGAGAGCCAAATTTACCGGATCGATCATTATCTGGGGAAAGAAACGGTTCAAAATATTTTAATATTTCGTTTTGCGAATGGCATCTTTGAACCAATCTGGAACCGTCAATATATTGATCATGTCCAAATCACTGTTGCGGAAACGTTAGGAGTTGAGCATCGCGGGGCCTACTATGAAAAAGCCGGTGCGCTCCGTGACATGGTATCCAATCACCTCCTGCAAATTTTGGCTTTCGTGGCGATGGAACCACCGAATACGTTTGATCCCGAAGCGGTCAGGAACGAGAAAGCGAAGGTCCTCCGTGCCATCCAGCCAATGAACCCCGTGGAGGTCTTACAAGCGACCGTTGCTGGACAATATGAGGCAGGATCGATTAATGGTCACAGTGTCCTTCCCTATCGAACAGAGAGAGATGTCGATCCAGCCTCCTTGACCGAAACCTTTGCCGCGATGACCTTAGGCATTGAAAGTTGGCGCTGGGAAGGCGTGCCCTTTTATCTTCGGACCGGCAAACGGTTACACACCCGAGTGACCGAAGTGGTCATTCAGTTTAAATCTGCTCCGCTGATGTTATTTCGTAAGACTCCCGTCGATCGCCTCACTCCGAATGTCCTCGTCATTCGTATTCAACCGGATGAAGGTATTTCCTTAAGTTTTGGAGCCAAAATTCCCGGTCCCAAAGTCCAGGTCGGGACAGTGGATATGGATTTCCAATATGCGGAATATTTCGGCGATGCCCCGAGCACGGGCTATGAAACCCTCCTACACGACGTGATGGCTGGAGACGCAACACTTTTTCAGCGAAGCGATAGCGTCGAGGTGGGCTGGAGTATTGTCGATCCCATCGTCAAAGTATGGGAGAGCCTGGGCTCGCATGCCATTCGTCCTTATAGCTCAGGGAGCTGGGGACCGCCGGAAGCCGATGTCTTGCTGGCCAAGGACGGCCGAATGTGGAGAAACCACGGGTAAGGAAACCGTTGAATATCCTCGAATTCCACCTGCTCTTACAAAAACAGATGCTTTTCAGAAGAAAATGGCCCTCAGCCTTTCCAGGCACAACCACTCATCTTTTTCACACGACAGCCGGTTTAACCGGAGTCAGGATCATTCCTGAGCGTGGGCCCGGGTCGGATAAGACAACCTTTCCTTGTTCACACTTGAACGTGTGTCCAGTAAGCTGGTCCTCAAGCCATCGAACGGTCTTCCCCACCCACGGTGAGATATCAATCTGAATAGAGATGGGGTGATCATCATTATGAATAAGGATAAAGACAAAGGTTCTTTGCGTCTGTCTCAAAAAGAGACAACACTGTTGATCAGAGAGTACCTGAACCACAGACCAATCCCCTTCGCATAACATTGGAAGAGATTTCCGGATTGCCACAAGCTGCTTGGTGAAATTCCACAACTCGTGATTCCATTTCCTCTGATCCCATTCCATGCCCCGACGATTGTCGGGATCCTTCCCTCCCTTCATCCCGATTTCATCCCCATAATACACTGCCGGTATCCCTGGAAAAATAAACTGAAACAGCATGGCCAACTTCAGTCGTAAAACATTTCCCCGGGCTAAAGCATAAAGACGTTCAGTATCATGGGACCCTAACATGTTCACCATCGCTAAGGTCTTTTCCCATGGATATATCCGAAGAAGTTTGCTCAAGCGGGACACAAATTTCCTGGTTGAAATGGAACCGTGAATAAAGTAGTCCAATACGATCTGACGAAGTACGTAGTTCGTTCCTCCGTCAAATTGTCCATCCCGAATCCAAGAACGACCGGGGGCCCAGATTTCTGCCACCATATACGACGACGGGTTTATGGTCTTCACCTTCTGCCAGAGCGCCTTCCAAAACTGATGACCCCGGACATCAGTCACGGCATCCAACCGCCATCCATCTATACCCTGATTCGTCCAATAGGCTGCGACGTCCAGAAAGTACTGTCGTGTGGCAGGATTGGCTAAGTTGAGAATGGGCATGAGAGGCCGTTCCTGCCAACCCCGGTAACGAAACCGCCCGAACGCATTAACCGGAAATCGTGTGATGAAAAACCAGGAGGTGAAGGGGGATGCCGGACCACGTTCCATGACATCATAAAAGGGAAAGAAGCCCCGGCCGCAATGATTGAATACGCCATCCAACAATACGCGAATGCCATTCACGTGAGCCCTGGATAACAGAGTCTGAAAGTCAGCCAATGTCCCAAGGCGAGGATCAATCCTATAGTAATCGTAGGTGTTGTAACGATGATTGGCCGAGGCAAAAAAAATGGGAGCCAGATAAATCAGATTGACACCAAGGTCCAGGAGATAATCGAGATGTTCAGTGATTCCTCGCAGAGTACCTCCCATAAATCCGTGAGCTGTGGGCTTGCATCCCCAGGGTACGAAACCAGATCCCAGCTTGGGCTGTTGGCTATCTCGCGCAAACCGGTCAGGAAAGATCTGATAGATTATGGCGTCACGAGTCCAGGAAATGTCGGAAGCGGGTTGATGACGTTTCATAGAAACAAAATCAAAAACTCGTTCACGGATAGGATCTGGACATTGGTGTGCATAGAAAATGAACGAAACCCGGAGTCACAAGAAACTCCGGGCTAGAGGAAGAAGAAGTCCGCTGGCAATCTTTCAAAACAGACGGTTAACAACACGAGCCTACGCTGGGAGAACACCCACAGGAGGATGCACATCCGAGGGACTGACAGCAATCCACACAATCGCAGCCACAGGTCATTTGACACCCATATCCATGAGATCCATGAAAATGGTCGCCTGCCCCCTGGATATGACCCCATCCAGGGTGTCCGTGATGATATTCAGGTCCGGCTAGCCCTTGCAAAAATCGCAATCCCACTCCCAACCCAGAATTCAGAAGGTCCATTCCCAACTTCAAGGTTTCCCCTACCCGGTTAGCGATCTCCCCACTTGTTTCGCCCGCAGTTTGGCCTGCGGCAGGATTCAAACCAGGCATCTGGGGAATCTGGGGTAAGAAACCGCTCATAGGGGGAAGTGGCCATCCCATCGGCATGTGAGGCATTCCTGTTGCACTCGTGCCGAACTGAGGGCCACGGGGCTCCATTCCCGGAGCGCGTTCGATTCGCTTTTTATATTCCTGGAATTCCACTTTAGCTTTGTTTGCTGTGCCGACCTTTTTCTCTTTTGAAGAACCTTTTGGGGTTGCCGCCATCATCATCTCCTGGTTAAACCGATTAACAACTAAAGACTTCACACCAGCGAACCCTGGCCGTCATATTGACGACCAAAACCGTCAAATGGGCACCGGGTTTGGTGGTGATAATTCCTTCTTTAATCTGATAGCCATCCTGAGGGTCGGCCTGCTTCATCCAGCCTAGAGTCGTTTTTTCGCTGTCCTGTACGACCACAAAAACTAAAGCGGGTGCAGTCGATGCTGCATTCGTCGGGGTATATTCGATGGAAAGATGCACGCAACATCCTCCCCCAATAAAGGCCTTGCCGATTCCCGCTTTTCCTCGCACATCCACTTCCCCGACAATCGGAGCCACGGCTGCCTTCGTCTCTGCGTTCTTGCCACTTGTTTCTCCGGCTGACAACTCAACCGGAGCCGTGAACATGGCCATTGCCCGGACTCGTTGGAGGACCATAGAATTGGGATCTGTCTTTCCGTCGACACTGGTGTCCGCTTCAACCAGCAATTCCTTGGCTTCCTTCCGGCATTCCCGATGCCCACAACAACATTTAGCCCTGGGGTGGCTACAACCAGGACAAAACCCGGTTCCCCCATGCTGAAAGTGTGGTCCGGAAAAGGCTCCGGCACCAGAATACGCATGAGCGGGAATTCCAGAAAACATCGGTTGAGTGTAATTCATTGGTGTGCCCTTCCTTAATCTTTCCTCAAATTGAATAACCGTTCAAAAGGCAATACGCCTCCGATTGAAAGATCCCGATCCGATCAACAGCAGACGGTTTCGCACCAGCGCAATCGGGCCACCGCCTCCGTC
>JAGQKG010000238.1 GCA_020430245.1 Nitrospira sp. | reverse complement strand
CTTGTATCCACAGCTCAGCGTTGGCTTCAAGGAGTGCCATCGCTCTCATTTGACGATGATCTTTTCGTTCAGCGTTTCAGTGCTCCTTTTGCAGGCCTCCGGGACGATCATCCTGTTTACAGACTCGGTTGTCATCGGTTCCTTCCTGCCGCTTAGTATGGTGACCTTGTTTGCAATTGCTTCCAACCTGACCGAGTATGCGCGTGCGCCAGTCAGTGGTATCTCACAGACCCTGACTCCATCAGCAAGCGCACTCGAGGCCGAGAACGAAGGAGACGAGTTGGAGCGCATCCTACTTGTCGGCGCTCGGATTGCGACACTGATCGTGTTGCCGATCGTTGTAACCTTCATTTTTCGGGGCGGATCATTTATTGGCCTATGGATGGGCGAAGAGTATGCGAAGCCCTCCGGGGAAATTCTTTGGATCTTGAGTTTGGCGCTCTGGTTCGCCATCGGATATCAGGTTGTGGTGGCCACTATGATGGGTATCTCAAAACACGCGGGGCTCGTCCCCGCATTTATCATTGAAGCGGTATGCAACATTGGCCTAAGTGTGTACTGGATTCAGTCGTATGGTATCGTCGGCGTGGCATGGGGAACGACCGCACCGAGGTTGGTGGCATCCCTTCTATTTGCACCGTGGTATGTATATCGAGTGTTGGGGACATCCATCGTCAAGTTCTGGCTCACTGTGTGGATCAGACCCGCAGTCGCGATCGCCCCATTTGCGCTTGCGAGTTGGCAAATCGAGCAGCGTTGGCCAGCCGATAACCTTCTTCTCTACTTCGCTCAGGTTGCTGCAGTTTTGCCTCTAGCGGCGCTCGGAGCTTGGGCTGTAAGCCTTACGCCTTCGGAGAAGAGTCGTCTGGCGCCTCCTGGATTTCTGAGGAAATTAGTGAGCAAGGGTTCCGACTAACCGGTTTCGGCTATTCTCCAGATCGCCTTCAGAAACGACGGTGGAGCGACGAGAAGTACATAGGTAGAGGTGGACGGGAAAAGATTCTGAAGTCCGGCGATCGAAAGGAGTAGGGACATGGATAAGAGTATTAACGGTGGGGCGAATCCCTCGGTTGAGGCGCAACAAGCATACTGGGACGATCGGTGGGGAAAGCAGCAAACGCCCAATGATTGGCAGAAGAGGCGATCCCAGGCAATCATCAAGATGCTCAGGGAACTTCCGCTCAATCATCCGAGAATTCTCGATGTTGGATGTGCAACCGGCTGGATGACCAAAATGCTCTCTGAATTCGGCACCGCCGAGGGTGTCGACCTATCCGAAACGGCGATTGAGGCAGCCAAGAAGGACTTTCCCGGGATTAAATTTACGGCGGGCGATCTCTACGAGATCCAGCTGACGAGCGAACCGGTCGACATGGTTGTCTGCCAGGAAGTGATCCCGCATGTCAGCGATCAGCCGCTGCTAATGCAGCGGATAACCGAGGTCATCAAGCCTGGTGGTTACTTGATCATCACTGCCGCAAATCGTTTCGTAATGGAGCGCGTGAGAGATTCCGATGGCTTGGTCGGCGTTGGAGATGAGGATCCAAAAGACCATATTAAGAAGTGGCTCGACATGAAAGAGTTAAAGGGCATCATAGAGCCATACTTCAATATCCTTGACTCCACGTCGGTAATACCCATGGGCAAACGCGGTTGGCTGCGGATCATCAACTCACCCAAGCTCGCGAAGGCGCTGAGTTGGTTCATCACACCGGCCCGCCTGGACGAGTTGAAGGAGCAGATGGGGTTCGGTTACTCGATTATCGTGTTAGGACAGAAGAAGTCGTGACGCAGGATGGTGCCATGCTAGCTGGAGGATCTCTACGATCGGTTTCCCTGTCGCACCCCAAGCGAGTCGGAATCATGGGACACGTCGGCAATGAAAATCTCGGAGACGAGTCCATTATTGCTGCGGTAATACAGAACATTCGCGATCGTTGGCCGGACGCAGAGATATGCGGCTTCACGATCATGCCGGTCGACACACAAAAGCGACATGGGATTCCATCCTTTCCGATTCGCCGCGGGTCGGTCTCTGTGCTTCCAGGCTCCCCGACTGCGGACTTTGTGGCAACTTCAGACGTAACGGCGGCTGAGCCGACTTCGGGATCGGCCTCGGGCGCCCAAGCAACGAATTCATTGTTGACTCAACGTGTGAAGGAAATCGTGAAAGCCATTCCAATTTTGTCCACGCTGATGCGAGGCGTCATGGCGGCGTTGGAAGTAATTCCTATGATTGGTAAAGAGTTTGGATTCCTAGTCGAAAGCCGCCAACGCATCAAGGGCCTCGACCTCCTCCTCATCGCAGGTTCCCATCAGCTGAATGATTTCGTAGATGGGCCCTGGGCCTTCCCCTATACCGTGCTCAAGTGGACACTCCTCGCACGAAATGCGGGAGCCAAAGTGGTTTTCCTGAGTCTGGGAGCAGGTCCAATTGAAACCTGGCTCGGTCGTCGCTTCCTTCGGTATGCACTGCAGCAGGCCAGTTATCGTTCCTATCGAGACGTGACCTCAAAGCGTTGGGTGGACACACTCCAGGGATTCGATGCTGACCAGATTGTCCCCGATCTGGCCTTCAGTCTCCGGTTCTCCATCAGGTCCCCAGAGTCAGATCGCAGTAGCCGACCGCTGGTGGTTGGAATTAACTTACTGCCATTCTACGGCGATTATTGGTTCGAGAGCGATGCAGAGAAGTATCAGGCCTATGTCGCGAAGTTGGCCGGATTCGCGGATTGGCTCGTAGAGCGTGGTGGTGAAGTTCGCTTCATACCGACGCAGCTCAAGGTCGACCCCGAAGTGGCTACCGACGTAATTAATCAGATGAAGACCAAGAGCAAAACGGAGTATGCCAAACTCATCGTAGAGCCCACCTTTCAGAGCTTGGACGATTTGCTGAGTGCACTGTCAGAGCTGGACATCGTAGTGGCCACGCGTTATCACGGAATTCTACTCTCGTTAGCGCTTCAGAAACCCGTTTTGGCGATTGCCTATCATGACAAGTCACGAGATCTGATGAAATGGTTTGGTCTGGGCAACTACGTGATCGAGGGAAAGACATTCCGAGTGGAAGAGCTGACTGATCGCTTCGCAGCCTTGGAGAAGCATTCCGCTTCTATTACAAGCTCGCTTCGAGAGCAAATGCCTAAATTCAAGTCCTCCCTCCAGATCCAATACGATACAGTCTTCAACTTAATAGACGGATAGACGGTCTGGTTCATGGTTCACAATGGCATCATGAATGCCCAATGGTTAACTCAGTTAATCAGCTGATCAAGACTGCGAACACGAAGATTTTTCTGGTTCTCGACAACTTGCGGATCCACCATGCCAACCTCGTCTAGAAGCGGTCAGGCAAAAATTCCCTTCACAGACAATTGAAGTCTTCTTTCTCTTAACGTATTCGCCCGAAATGAATCCAGACGAATATCTGAACAGCGATTTGAAAGCTGATGCGGATTCCAAGTCCTCAGTCAGGGATGCGGCCACACTGAAGAAAAACCGTCATGCATACAGGCGTTATGTTACAACACTCCCCAGATCGTGTGAATAAATTATTTAACCATCCCAAAATTTCCTATGCCCCGTAGATACCCACGGGCTTACGCCGCGTGGCACTAAAATTCAAACTCGAGCTGAATTTGCCCTTTGTTCACTTGTTCTTGTTGGTCTACGTGTCGCCGGCTGACGCCTTAATTCAACCCAACAGTCGAAGAGAAAAATCCAGGAGACACAACTTCGTTCTCCAGTAGATCCGCCTCAGGTCGGGATAACGGAGCCGAAGTTGTCGACTCGCATGCACTTTCATCTTGCCCACAATTCTAGAACCCGCATCTTTCGGAGGAATCACCAGCACGCCATGTATATCATCAACTTGCCCTGCCATTGTTGGACCTCTACATCAGGGTGATATTACTGGATCTGAGATATCTGCTCTTGCACAACCATCTTGATCGTCCCCCGCGAAATCCGTCGACGGAATTTGGGGGTCCACACCCCATGGTATTGGTGCGGATAGGCCCCATGAGCTCTGAGGCGCACGGCTATGCGCTAGTGTCAGCAAAAACCCCTCAGGTGGCAAGGAGTCGTCCACCTCCAGCTGGGAGCGCCTTCACCCAGGGGCTTACGCTATGTGGTCCTCGGTGCTAGCGTTGATCGGTGTAAGCATTTTCTCCTTTCCCATTTTTATATTAAAAAATTCCTCGAATCCCAACCCCTCCTTTGATGCATTGACGATATCCAAAAAATAATCGGTATATTAGAGAAAACTCACAATTGGTCCAAGAACCAGATAATTGCCTCGTTAGATATGATCAAATCAAAATTCCGCTCAATGCCTTTCTGTCTAATCTGCAGTGGCGATATTAAAATTCTCTCGGAGGTATCTGAATCCCACTGTCCTTCATGTGGTTTTAGATACCCATTGGGCGAGGATATCCCGGCCATATTTCCTTGCAACGTAAAGGAGGCCATGGTCGACATGTTCAACTGCTACTGGGGTTCTGTCGAGAAGACCGGGATCTACATGCTCGTCCAACACTATCGGCCTGAGAACTTCGAGGTAGTGCGAGACCCTGGATGCGGTAACGAGCGGTCCTTTGAGACCCTGCCTAACAATCCCATCAAGGTGGGAATGTCCCCATCGCTAAGCTTGCCCATCTGTACGGAAAAACGAGGACATGCGGAATTCCTACGTATGTGCAATGAGTTCAAGTATTTGCCGTTCCAGAACTCCATCTTCGGCGCAGTCATGAACGGTCGCGTCCTGCAGCAGTTCGTGAAATTGGAAAAGGCAGTCCTCGAGATTTTGCATGTCACCCGCGACAAGTGTGACGCCATCTTTGATTTCTACAACACGCTCAACCTAATGACGATCTACAAGAGCATCAGGACGGATTTGTGTCTGAGTCGGGTGTTCAAGGGT
>JAGQKG010000237.1 GCA_020430245.1 Nitrospira sp. | reverse complement strand
TAGCGGGGATGTAGAAGTGTGGCTGTTGAATGGCACTGCGATTGCGTCAACAGGCTCTCTGGGTCTGTTACCTTCGCAATGGAAGATTGTACAGATTGGCGATGCGGATGGGGATGGGAAGGCGGATGTGATCTGGCGCAATAGCGATACCGGCTCAGTGGTCCTGTGGCTGTTAAATGGACTAATCGTAAGCTCAGACGGGTCTCCTGGCACAACATCGACGGACTGGATCATTGCCAGCCGACCTGGTCTACCGGTAACTCCAACACCTCTGCCATTAATTATCTCTAGCGCTACAACCTTACCCCCAGGCACAGTTGGACAGGCTTACAATATGACATTATCGGCCTCCGGGGGAACGCCCCCTTTTTCATGGAGCATAACCTCTGGATCATTGCCTGGCGGTCTGAACCTCAATCCCTCGACCGGACGGATCAGCGGCACGCCAACGGGAGCGAACACATTCACGCCGACGATTCGGGTGCAGGATAGTGGAAGCCCGCCGCAGACGAATCAAAAGCAATTTAGCCTCACGATTACTTCAGCAACTTCCGGGACCGGCACACCACAATTCCTTTTTGCCCAGAGAACAGATACGGCAGGAGTGGGAGGAGGAGTAGCTGGCGGCGGACCAATTATAGCGGTGGATCCTTCAAACCCCGGCGCTACCCCGATCACAGTGACGTCGGCGGCAACGACAGCAGCGTTTGTCTTTAAGTCCAGTTGGGATGCGGCAATTAAACACTTTACAAATATTCAGGAAGCATTATTGGTCTATGTTAGCGGTGGAAAACTATGGCGGGTTGCTACCGCCAAAAGTAGCGGGATTCCTGGAAGCGGAGCTAATCCCCCCGTTCAATTCTCCAACGAATCCGGAGCGGGTATCATCTGCGCCCTTTTCGTGATCGGTCCCGCCTCTACAAATCCAACGACTACACGGATGGCATACGAACTACCGGGCGCTGACGGAGTCTGTAGTACTAGGACCAACAATGTGACCAAAATTGTGTCGGTGTCCGATAGCAACCTGACACCGCCCTTCGTATTACCCACAGGATTGACTCTGACAGAAGATACGGTACCATCGCAGCTCCCTATTTATAACCTAAGTACAGGTGCCCCTACCCATTTCTTTGTGGTGGACGCAGCTAATAACAAAACGTTGAAGATCTTTGATTTGAATACGAAAACCATCACACCGATTCAGGCAAATTTTGGAATGATACAGATCTTGGCTCAGGATACCTCCGACCGAGTGTTTTTCAAAAACACACCATTTTCGACCGTGCTTTATGTTTATACAATTTCGACGAATTCTCTCGTATCCCTTTTTACTGCTACTGGGATTTTGGGATTGTGGCATGGGCAATTTGATATCTCCGATGGGAATAATCTGTATGTGGCGGATGGAGGGACATTGTATCAATTGCCGATTACCGCGACCACTCCCTCCGACGTCAAACCGATTTTAAATATTCCGGAAACTATCTCGGGGATTCATCCCTCGAAAAATCGGATTTATGTAGCCTATCAAGATTTCAATTCAGGATTGGGGATGGGACTTCTGTCCATCCCCAAAGGCGGTGGTGCTCCCAGGATTGAAGTTCCCATCATTCCAGGCCAGACAATTCTTGGTCTTCCCTTTAACATAAACGATCTTGAATATTACACGATAGTAAACTGGACACCTGGTACCAACTTATCTCCAATCACCAGTGCCACGGCGGTCATTCGTCGGGAAGACGGAAGCACGGTCCTGTCTCAGCCCAATGCCTGGCTGACCTATGGACTTTTTGAGCGAAGAAATGGAGTTCGAGGGGATGGTCCGATCTATCCATCAAGCCTTTTCCTCCTAACCTCCCCTGGAATGTCCTTCAATGGCGGAACACTCTCGTTAATTGATCCTGCAACCGTAGTTCAGGGTATTACACTGGGTACCATTCCAGCCGCATGGGATTTTCCCGTGACGACGGGCCCCCCATTTATAATGGCGGAGTTTGATGGCAATGGTGCACTAGGATTTGCCGATTCGGGTGAACCTCAGAATCTTTTCGACTTCAATGATTTAATATTCTTCATAGATACGACAAAACCTAACTCCTTGATTCGAGTTCCGGTTTCCGGCTCACCCTGGTTCTGGATTCCTTAGCAGACAAAACGGAGAAGGTTGTAACAAGGGAGAATAGATCTTTTTTAGAATTTCAGGGAAACGCGGAAATACTTACGCTTATTCGTCAATTCCTGGGACGACTTTCCTGGATCTTTCTGAATTTCCTGTGGCGATGTAATCATATATATCACGAAGCCACCGGTGGGCTTCCTCCGTCCACCTTATTTCTGCCATGGGCGAATCCGGCGCTTCATGTCTTCGTAGGATATAACCCGCCCGCTGCGAGAATCTAAGACACCGCGTTCGATCATCCTCTCAAACGCAAGGTCCCGCAAGATTCCCTCATATGTCGCATCTTCAAATTGAGACTGAATTACTTCGGTCATTTTTTCTTTAACGTTTGACATATCACACTCCCGTTAAACAAGTGAACTTACCTATTGGGCTTTTTTACCGACTTGGTATGCGAACCCGGCCTATAAATCTCTCTGATTGTCGTTTTGCTTCATATTCTTACCAACGCTAAGCTTCGGCATGAGATACGAAACGGGGCAGATTTATTATATTCTGTGAAAGGGTAAGGCCCTGGATCAGTGAACAGGCGGGACGTGAAACACTTATTCCGCCAGGATGTAGAACCAAAGAAGTTAGGCCACCCAGAGTTTTGTTCCTGTACCTCTGGACAGATCCTTCTCCACATTCATCGGCAAAAGATCCTCCTGCTGAGTAACCGAAAGGAGTGGCACCTATCCAGATGTTTTTTCCCGCCCCTCCCCTTTTGACTGAAATATCACTGACTATGCAAATGACTCGTTTTTCTCCACGCGTATCCCTTCAGCCAGTCGCTGCTTTCAGAATGAGATTCTCAGTGGACAAGTTAAAAATATCGGACGGAGAGTAGCGCTCAGTAGCATCCAAGATTTCAAGCCCAATAAATTTTCCTTCTTTATCCAAATCCACATTCACTCCGTCAGCAATTTCTTTGGTCGTTGACACAAATTTTTCTTGAACTCGAATGTAGAGCGCATCGACTTCTTGATCGTACTCGATTTTCATCGTCTCCTCCTTTAGATTTTTCACTGCTTTTTATCGATTGCAGTAATCACCACAATTTTCTCCGGCTCTTCCGTATAAGTTACCTTGAGTAATCTGTTCCCCATCGCCCTCATGGCATTCTTGCGACCCTTGCTAGTCTCCTGCACATCATCGGGAGAACTAACGACCATTTTAACGTCCTCCTCAGAAATCCGACGCCATTTCATTTGACGTTTTGCATGCCTACAAAAGTAAAAATCCACTCTCCCTTAACCTTTTCACCTAAGATCCGCAATAGGCTGTTTCAAGCTCGTTCATAGCCTTCTTTGATTCTTCCCACAAGCAAAGAAAACTCCTTGGTGTCGTCATCGTGATCATGGAGCCCAAAATTACCGTAAAGCAAAATACTGAAATTTCAAAGAATTCTCAGCAGTTGCTGCGTTCACACAAAGGTTACGCTGTTCCACCGGAAACTTCAGTATCGCGAGGTAGCCGATAAGCAACCCTTTAGGCGCTGATTAGGTAATCGCCGCCTCACTCACAATGTGAAACGAACAACACTCGCTCTGTTTGAAGACAAGCCAATGGCAATCCCACGATTCTCCTCGCCAGAATGGTCCGGGTTGGAAAAGATCAGTGCCAATGGATCAAGAAAAACAGATGCGACCTTAGCAAACGACACCTTGTTTTTGCGAAAATTTGCAGATTGCTTTATCCTAATCACATTCAACGATCAAGGATTTTATCACGAGTCGACTTGCGATTTCGACGACCGGATGGTTGCAATCAACCTCATGGTATGGCCGGATCAAGCGTCCGGATGTCGGTGCCCGCGAATTACACCCACCACGCCAACCATAGATGGAAAACCTATAGTAAACGGCCCAGAGAAAGGGTTGCAGGAACAGGCGACAAAGATATCCACGAATGACGAGGTAGCGCTCTGACGATTCCTCATTAACGCGAATCCCCTCAGCAACCGCATCGAGGAGCTTCTTCAGAATTTTTGCTTGAGGGGGAGAGCAGCAGGGAACGGTGGAGATCCCATTCGAAAACAGCGACAACTTTGGCCCTGGCGATCTTGGGGACTCGAAGCTGCTGGGCCTACTTGAGCTTCTTCCGAAGATCGTTCCAAATGTCTGATCAGACATCTCCCGCCTCGGGTGCAAAATCCGCCTCCGCCTCGCGGAGATCCAGCTCGGCAACTAAAGCAGGCGTGATAGGCGCTGCAAGAGCAGGGTCGAGGCTATCCCACAGCCTCCCCCTAAGCTCGATACGCTCTTCAGCGGTCAGGTCATCTAACGGGATAATACGGGCCCTGGAGACAAAGTATAGTCATTCCCCTACTCGGCTACAACTGGCCATTCTACGCACTAACAGCAGGTTTGAGCAGGATGACAAAATGGGTAAGGCTTGAGTCATCACGTGTGCGTTCAATGTCGGAGTGGTGAACTGGAAATCTTCACACATCGAGATGTGGAGTAGACAGGAGATAGTTGAGTTAGATTGATTTAGGATACAGATGACACCAGACCTGATGGCCTTTTTCTGGAGGACCGATTTGGACCAGTTTTGGTTCCACTGTTTTGCAGACATCCATGACTTCGGGACAGCGGGGATGGAACCGGCATCCGGCGGGAGGATGTAGGGGCGACGGGACATCGCCGGGAAGGATGATGCGCTTGGGTGGCGCTGTTGGATCGGGAACCGGGTTGGCGGAGAGCAGAGCCTGCGTGTAGGGATAATCGATGTAGGGGTCAGGTTGCTTGCTTCACAATATACTTCCTCCTCTTCTCATTCAGCGGGTTTGAAGATTATTAAACTGGGGC
>JAGQKG010000236.1 GCA_020430245.1 Nitrospira sp. | reverse complement strand
CCCGCCTTGACCGCCCTGCGTACTGGACTGATACGTGCCGCTCGCATTTCTCAGCGCTTCGTTCATACGAATGACTTTCTGGTCCTCAATCACCTCCTTTGTCACCGTCTCAACCGACCGCGGCATCTCTTGAACAGGAACAGGAATTCGCGAGGCGCTTGACACGTCTTCGTTGGTGTACGGACGATCACGGACATCCTTCACCACAATCTCCGGTACCTTCACGGTCTTGGGCTGCGTAGTTTGGACATTGGCGGTTTCAGCGGTCTGCCGTGAGGGGTTATCCACTAATGCCAAAGGCGGCAAAACCGAAGATTTGCCTTCTTTGCTAATTGTCACCACTTGAGGAGCAGTTATACGATACTCGAGCCCCGTCCCGGACAATAAGTGCTTCAAGGCGGATTCGGGTTCATGACCACCCGATAAAGCCTTGCTCTGAAGACCTTCGGCGATTTCCGTGCTATAGAACAATTGCCACGAACTTTGCTCGGCAAAAGCGGTGAGCGCAGTATTCAGAGCTTGCGAAGGAATGTCGAACCGGATTGATTCCTGTGCGGATGCAGAGTTCGTCAAATTTCCCAGGAGTTGGACGATCACCAAGGCCAGCCCCACCAACCATCCTGACCATCCTGACAAAAGCTTTTGCAGGGGTTCCCTTTCTTTGTGTCTTTGTGCGTCTACTCTGGTTTTAAACATCGTTTCACTTCCTTCCTAAATCATTATGTGAATGAGGCATATATAAATGATGGGCCATACCACTGATTCCTCAGAGTTCTCACCAAGCGCAACTTATGAAGAGGATCCCGTTTCTCTAACGGAATATGGGTTCTAAAATGAACGCGGATGACGACAAAGAACAAACACGACTGAACATGCATTCTTCAGAAGACGGCTCAGCACAACAAACCCAGACAGAAATAATCGAAAAATTTTGCAGGAGCGATCTCTTACCACCAAAGGCGAACCAATTATTTTATTCCGCAGGAAGGCCTGTTGAGTGAACGGGGCTGATAGGGTGAGGAGGCAATCTTACTGAAGGATAATGAGGCGATCGGTGAGATGCAGCGAGGTCATCGGCAAACTCCGCTCAATCGTGGTCACAGCGGAGTCTAAACCATCAAGATCGAATACGCCGTTCACCAGATGCTCTCGGAGAGTGTCATTGAAAATAACGATATGTCCGGACCGGTAACGGTTGATCTCTTCCACCACCTCAGTCAAAGGAACAGCTTCAAAAATAAGTCTTCCACGCTGCCAGGCTGTGACCACGTGTAAATCGACTTTTTTCACTTCGCCTAATCCGGAGTCGTCCCCGAATTGAACGCTCTGACCTGCTTGCAGACGCGCAGAGGAGTTGGATCGTCCGTGCCATGGGGGAATCGATACATCAACGACACCTTCTATCACCGTCACCCGGACAGAGTGATCCAACTTATAGACGAAGAATTCCGTCCCGACCGCCCGAATCGTTCCTTGGTTGGCTTGCACAATAAATGGCCGTGAAGAATCCTTGGCGACGCGGAACGCGACCTCTCCATCCAGCAGGTCCACACCCCGTATTTTTGGCGAATAGGCAAGATTGACCGCAGCATGTGTGTTTAACTGGACAATACTGCCGTCCGTTAATTCCCATGTGGCCTGTTCTCCCGTTCCAGTGGAATAATCCGCCCGCCAATTATTGAGAAAATCGGACTGAAGAGTATAAGAAAGAGCCAATACCGCAAGAGCGGCGACAATCGCTTTCCAGGCCCACCAGTTCTGACGGCCATTATACGGTGATGTGGAAAGAGAATCGCCGATTGTCTGCTGGAGCTGTCTGCAGACTTCGCCAGATCTGTCCGGGCTGATCAGTGAATCTCGCAAGGGTTCCATTCCATCCCAAATCCGGGATGCCTTCTCGAAGGCTCGCTGATGCGCCAGACTTTGCCGGCGCCACGAATCCGCCGCACGACGGTCATTCTCAGTCGTCTCCCCTGATGTGAGGCGGACTAACCACGTCACGGCTTCTGCTTCCAGACGATCTTGTTCGCTGTCCGGATAATCAGTGCTCGACATCAGGCAATTTCCCTTTCCCCACCAGTTGAATATTTTGCACCGGATAATACCCTGTGTTGTTCAAGAAATTCACTATAAGAACGATTCAAACAACAAAAACCGGATGGTGGCCACAGGAGCGGTTACACTTCACTATCCTTTGTTTGTCCAAAGACGGAGATCGAACGATTGGCAAAAGGGCTGCGCCAGTTCCAATCAGACCCTACAGTGTATGTGAAAATTCGAGCGGGAGGCTGAATACATTCCAGGACATGAGAAAGGATAGGACCCCTCGTATTGGACAAGAGGCTTTTTAAAAAACCGGCTAGGATTTTTCAGAGAATTCTGTCGCCTCATTCAGTCGGCGACGGCATTGATTCAACGCGCGGGCAATATTTTTTTCGACGGTACTCATGCAGACATTCAACCGATTCGCGATTTCACGATGCGCAAGACCTTCATATCGATTCAACAAAAATATTTCCCGGCATAACGGCGACAATTCCTCAATAGCCTGGAGGACAATCCTCAGTTCTTCTTTTGCTAACAGAACCGATTCGGGCGTGGAAGAGGTATCCGGTTTCTCAAGCAGGAGAGGCTCCTCTTCCGAGGACGCCATTTTCCATCGTATCTGAGTTCGGAGGTGATCCGTTGCCAAATTTGCGGCAATGCGGAAGAGGTAGGATCGAATGTTGCGAATCGACTGAAGATCCGATAATTGAGATAAGCGGAGGAAGGTTTCCTGGGTCAGATCCGCAGCGGTCGCTTCACAAGCGACACGACTAATGAGAAAACGCTTCACATCTTGTCTATGCTGATTAAATATGTGTGCCACCTGTAACTGAATCATATGCATTTTCGTCCGATATCTGGGAGAAGGTTCTTCATAGTGATGCCCTTTCTGACTCCAAGACAGATGTCATCCCTTTGTAGGGTCGATCCACACAAATACCTCATTCCTTAAAGTCGTATTCATTGCCCATAGAACCCTTTTTCCTATCCATAAAAAAAGCCCAATGTGCAATTGCACCATTGGGCTTTGGTCTCTCGGATCTCTAGCCTCACACTATCTAAAAAGCGCGGCAGTGTTGTAATTCAATTACATCATTTCAAATAGAAAGAAGTCTCCTTCATGAGACAGAGGTTGTTTCCTGTAGAATTAAAAATTGATATTGATTGTTATTATTATTAT
Organism: Nitrospira sp.; assembly: GCA_020430245.1. Taxonomy (GTDB): domain Bacteria; phylum Nitrospirota; class Nitrospiria; order Nitrospirales; family UBA8639; genus Nitrospira_E. The sequence goes on along the minus strand of JAGQKG010000236.1, from coordinate 1,784 downwards.
AAACCTAACCACTTCGTCAATACCCCCCTAAAACTACGCAAACGAGAAATCTTCATTTCAAAGGAATCTACCTTCAGAAAAAAACACCTGCTGTTCGCCAGCCCTGACTCGAATCTAGGGGTGGATGGTTTTGCCTGGTGTCGTCTTTACGTTGAGGAGTTCTATCTCTTTTATCTCGCTGCCTGATGGGCCTATTCTCTTTTCAACACACCAAAAATTTTCGCGCCTGGCGTGGTCGCCACCCTTCCACGCCCCATTCATGCTACTCACAATCCCCCTGTTTTCCTGAAAACCTTTCGACTCATCTGTAGTATTCTATGGTTCGCCATCCGAGTGGAGAATGTCAGGTCCGATCCCGCTGATTACCGCACCGCCATGAGGACGGCGTGAATTGCTCTCTCACAGCCTAACCGTGGTTGCATCGTACCGAATACCCCATCGGTTAACTGTCATGGCAATTCCTCATCACCGCAGGCAGATCACTCTTTCGTCCTATACCCTAGACCATTCTTGAATCTCTCCCAGACCCTCATTTCAGCTGGAAATTCTAGAAAAGGCTTGGTTTTTACTGGAAAAGTCACACTCTCCTGAGATGAAGGAAAGTCTGACCATCAATTTTTCAAACGCACTCTGACCTTTTTTGTGGGTCGCCACAAATCCGCAACCAGCTATGTACCGTTTATACGTTGGGCTAAAGTCCACATAATCTCAACATGTTTTGATGTCCAGCTTTGGCCACCTTTCTCATCTGTGGGAAGTCTTCGTGGGGTAAAACCGCCATACTCCCTCTCCATCTCATCCCCTTTGAAATTATTGAAAGAAGAGAATACAGTAAATCCGTTCCGGTAAAGCTCGCTCCGATCGAGGAAACGTGGTCTTTGCTTTACTAAGGACTGAAAGCTCTCAGCCTTTCTGAAACAGGTCGGCCATCATGCAACGTATTCTCCTTGTTGATGATCATGAGATGGCCCGAAAAGCCATGAAACATTTTCTTGAGCACCATGGGTATGTCTGCGAGGAAGCCGAACACGGAGCCGCCGCCCTGGCTAAGTTGGAGCAAGGACCGAGCGTAGATCTCATTGTTTCCGACAACCACATGCCGGTCATGATCGGCATGGACTTACTCCTCCAGGTGAAAGCCAACCCTCATTTCGACTCCATCCCTTTCATTCTGTATTCGGGAAATATCACCGACGAGATGTACCAACGGGCAATTGAGGCGGGAGCTCTGGCCGTGCTCCACAAACCGTACAATTTTTCAGATTTTGTCGCGATGGTCAATAAGGCCCTCAAAACGCCATAAATCGTGGAGAGGGCACTCCCGGCGTTCGTCATCTCCAAAAGGTTGCGAGAGCTCAGCTTGTCTGTGAGGTACCAGGTCTCACAGAGAAGCCGACATTCATCCTGGAAGCCGGCCCCTTTGAAGTATAGGGAGAGGAGGGTACCGTCAAAGGAATTCGATCGAAGCACCGATACGGTATCGGAAGGGATCTGTGAAGCATGCGCTGAGACATGGTCAACCACCCGCAATCACGAACCACAAGGACAATCACGCCAGAGGACAGGTCATGGCGCCACCACTTGAAAGAGATTGCTGTAATCGTCTGTCCAGAGGATTTCCTCGAGGGATCGCCAAGGTGCAATCCGGAAGTTGACGAAGGGGTCTTTTAAAAACGCCTGGTTGGTCGTGACCAGGATCCAATCACTATAGCTATTCCCTTTCTCAGGGTCAGCCACGTCCTTGATCCAGAACGCCTGTTTGCCGAACTCTCTAACTAAGGCCC
>JAGQKG010000235.1 GCA_020430245.1 Nitrospira sp. | reverse complement strand
ATGGCTATATATCACTTTGTCTTTATAAGCCGATTCCATAATCAGACCAGGATCGGGGTTTTTTGTTAGGGTTGTCGTTAGAGGGACGCTCAAGACCATTAATCTCTGCGCCATTCACATACAAGTAGGGGACCATGATTACATGATTGACACGGTCAATCCCGATTCCCGAAGGAGACAACAGAAACTCCGCGATTACCTCTTTTTTATGATTTGCTAAAATTCTCCAGACTTTCCCTGCTGTCAAATCAGACACATACATGGTTCCGTATTTATCGAAATCAATACCGTCTAAATTATGAAACCCCCCGGTAAACAAGGTGTTGGCAAACAGCTCCTGAATTGTCCCGGTCTCATCAATCTCAAAAATTTTCCCATCCTCCCATCCGACACCGACTACATGCCCATTTCTAGGATGAATGGTCAGACCACGCGGGTGCGAGAGGCTTTCATGCTGGACAAAGACCTTCACCGTGTGATCACGGGCTGGGTCATCAACATGATAAATGGTATTAGAGTCAGCATCGGAGACATAGAGCCCGCCTTGAGGATCCGCTGCCAGCCCAGCAAGGGATTGACTGTGAAATTGTGTGAAGGGAATGGAATTGAGGGATTGTCCCGTGTTTTTGTCAAATCCCCGGACAACATCCAGGTCGGCCACATATAGGGTTGAGCCCACAAGAGCCATCCCCTTTGGTGAGTTCAATGTCACCGACTTTTGCCCGCCTTGGATAAAGTGGAGCTCTACCATCTTACCCTCAGGAGTGACCTTACTGATAAAACCCTTATTTTCTCGAGTTCCAGGGTCTCCGTTGGCATTGGCGATGAAATAGAATTGCCCGCCATCGGCAATCATGCTTTGTGGGAAGGATAAATTCGACACCTCCTCGGCATAGATGGCAGTCCAACAGCCCAGCACAAACAGACTGGTGAGGATCGTATTCCTGAAAGAGACAACAAGACAATATGGCTTCATGGAACTAACCGAACTTTCGCTGAGACGGTGATGACGATCAGAGCGACAAGGGATGCATAGAGGAAAAGCTGAGGTGGCATGGTAAGTGACGTTTTTGTAGGGTGTCAAGGAAGGATGGGGTAGTCATTTCGTTGACGAAGATTTTCCCTGCCTGATATCGTAAATCACCCTAATGAGCGGTATGATCAATATCAAGTAAAGGAGTCAACGTGCCCGCACAGGTCATTGATGGCAAAGCATTAGCCCAGGCGATTCGAGAGAAGATTTCAGAAGAAGTCCACCTTCTCGAAAAAGACACCGGAATTAAGCCAGGATTAGCCGCAATATTGGTCGGAGACGATCCGGCATCGGCTGTCTATGTGCGGAACAAGAAAATTGCCTGTGAAAAAGCCGGACTCTATCCTCAAGAACATCTTTTGCCGGCCTCGACTTCCCAAGAAACATTATTGAAGCTTGTCCATCAGCTCAATGAGGATCCTCGGATCCACGGCATTCTGGTCCAGCTCCCCTTGCCTCCCGGCATGGACAGTCAAGCGATTTTGCACGCTGTCTCTCCCGAAAAGGATGTTGATGGATTTCACCCGGTCAATGTCGGGCGTTTAGTGACCGGTGACCCGATGTTTATCCCTTGTACACCAAAAGGGGTTATTCAAATGATCGATTCGACCGGACAAGATATTGCCGGGAAACGAGCCGTCGTGATTGGCCGCAGTAATATTGTGGGAAAACCTGTGGCCATGTTGCTCTTGCACCGACATGCTACCGTCACCATTTGTCATTCTCGCACGAAAGATCTCCCTGGGGTTGTTCGTGAAGCGGACATCGTGATTGCGGCAATCGGAAAACCTCTCTTTGTCACCCCCGACATGGTGAAAGAGGGAGCGATTGTCATTGATGTGGGGATCAATCGATTAGCCAATGGGAAATTAGTCGGGGATGTGGATTTTGGTCGGGTGAAGGAGCTGGCGGGATGGATTACACCCGTTCCCGGTGGAGTTGGTCCAATGACGATCGCCATGCTACTTCAGAACACGGTGGAATCCGCGAAGCGGGTTGCTGGCAAATAACCCTCCCAGCATATAGAAGAAGTCGGCACACATGACCATTCCGGAATTTATACAACACAAGAAACAGGGGAAAAAGTTAACGGTCGTGACGGCCTACGATGCCCTGTTTACGAGGATTGTGGAGCAAGCCGGGCTTGACGTCATTCTCGTCGGAGATTCCCTTGGCATGGTCGTGCAGGGCAAGTCCAACACCTTATCAGTGACTATGGAAGACATGCTCTATCACACGCGGTTGGTGGCTCAGGCTGCCCAACGGGCGCTGGTGATTGGAGACATGCCGTTTATGTCCTACCAGGCGAGCGTGGAAGACGCGGTGCGGAATGCAGGGCGTTTTCTGCAAGCGGGTGCCGTCGCTGTGAAACTTGAGGGTGGCGCGCCGGTAGTCGATCGGGTTGAGGCCATGACCCGGTTTGGCATTCCCGTCATGGGTCACCTGGGCATGACCCCACAGTCGGTCAATCAATCTGGCGGATATTCGGTTAAGGGCAAAGCGCAGGAAGAAGCGGAAACGATTGTGAGCGATGCCAAGGCCCTGGAAGGCGCCGGAGCATTTGCGGTGGTGTTGGAATGTATGCCGACCGGGCTGGCGCAACGCATTACCGAAGCCCTCTCGATTCCGACCATTGGCATTGGAGCCGGGCAGGGATGTGATGGACAGGTGCTGGTGCTCTACGACCTGTTAGGCCTCTTCGATGACTTTATCCCGAAATTTGTCAAACCCTATGCCCATCTCAAAGCGGATGCCTTGCAGGCCCTCCGGCGGTATAAAGAAGAAGTTGAATGCGGAAAATTCCCCACCGACAATGAAAGCTATCATTAATAAATAAAGGGCCACGCCGAACTTTTCACGATCTTTGGCCTAGACGTTTTTTAGACCCTACCAACCTTCAATCTTTCCTGATCAATCGCTATCTATCAGCAACTTGACTAACTTCATCAGTTAACCAAAATGCCCTATGGGCATTCTAAGGGTGTTCGGGTGGGGCCTGATGTCCTGCGAGACCGGCAGGGGATCGCAGTCCGTTAGACGTGATGTGAACTCATCAAAGGATTTGTGGCTATGCGGATCAGTCTAATTATTTCAGGTTTCTCGGGTACAAGTAATGAATGTCACTGAAGATAGCCTACGGGAATACATAGAAGTTTTTCATTCTTGCCTTTCGAATACAGCCGATAGTTATCTTTCGTCCGAGATCGGGAAGGAGTTGTTTCATCTCTCCCTCTTGCCAGCTCGCATTATTGGATATGTGTCCACGCAATTTGGAATAGCCATTGAGTACTTCCCAGCTGAAACCACGGTCATCGAGACACAGAGAGGCAGTGCAAGAATTGAAGACTTGCTGGTGTCCGCACCAGCTTGGCTTCGCGAAACGGGCCATTTATTGAGCATTATTGGCTCAAATAGCGGCATTTCAGATGCGACGCTAAGCGATGCTTTTCCTTTTCGGCTGATGAATGACGGGGCAGAGCTCTTCATTAACCATACCAATTTTGAAGCAAGGGACTGGAAACATCACCTTCATTATGCCGAAGTGTACGGTAACCGTTCTGCTCAATTTTAGAGCCGAGAAAGAGCTATCTCCCGAGCGAAGGATGAAGTCCTCGCAGCTCTTGTCGAAAGCAAAAGAGCACAGGAGCGACACGTCTCTATTCGTCAGTACATTGAAACCTTTAAGCAGAAGACAGTGCTACTCTTGGGCAATTATGACCAAGAGGGAATGGCTCGTCTTGTTGCCATCGGGGATGCATTAACGCGTCTCGGGTACGATCCTTTGCTGATTAAGGATGTTCCAGACCACCCCTCTCACGATCTTGCACAAAAAGTAGTGGCTATCGGTGCAATCGCTCGATTCGTCATAGTAGATGATTCTTCAAAATCGGGGCATCTGACAGAAATTGAACTCTGCAAGCAGAATCGCTGGGTGACAGTTCTTCTTCGGGTCGATGGCCAAGGTGGCTCATGGATGACAGCTGCCGCTTCGACTTTTAGCAACGTCATTTTGGAGAAGGCATATTCACTAGACACACCTGATGACGCTATTTCCGAGGCCGTTGTGTGGGCAGAGAGAAAGCTACAAGATGTTCAAAGGAATTTGGATGCAACCTACCCATGGCGAAAATAGGCCAGCTAATATGGTAATTAATTTGCCTGTTGCAACAGTATTGTTTCGCCTAATCTTGGGAGAAGGGAAAAGGGTTTGTGCGTCTTTTTGCGCAAAGCGTTATTGTGGCTTTCTTGGGGTCTACCTATGATTAGATACAACTTTAGTCATTAGATTTCAAATTTTTCGTCTTGATTGGCGCATGGGCATCGCGGGAGTTCACAAGCAGTCTAAGAAAGGCTCTTTATCCGTTTTCCGGAACCTCGACCTGTTAAGCCAGCCTATGACTTTCTCCCCTAAATTTGTTAAACCCTATGCTCATCTGAACGCGGACGTCTTGCAAGCTTTCTGACAGGATAGAGGAAATTGAATGGGGAGCATGTTCAACAGGCGATGAAAAATTTCATTAAAAAAATATTAAGGCCCTATGGGTTGAAACTGTTGAAGAAACTTCCATCCGCCTTTTCCATGTCCGTGAATGTGGATTCCATCGAAGACCATATGTTTGGGTATATCAAGGAGGTCATGTGTGTATTGGAGAATGACCCGGGGGTGGTTACTCGTCGGGATGCTATAACCGGTCTTCGTCAACTCAGTCTTGATGACTTCGGGTTGGTTATATTGTCCATGCCTGATCCTGGATACCCCAAGCTTTCACGATTACTTCCTTCTATGGCGAGTGATGAGGTTCAGCGAAGTTGGACGGGGAACCATGGAGTGGCATTGCTCAAAGAAACCACGGCGTTCGTGCGCGCGTTGAGTTGCAACTACACGCGCGTGACCGGGAGACAATTAGATAATGCCACTGTCTTAGACTTCGGATGCGGTTATGGCCGTATCGCGCAATTGCTCTATTACTTCACTGCCGAGGAAAAGATCTTCGGGGTCGAT
>JAGQKG010000234.1 GCA_020430245.1 Nitrospira sp. | reverse complement strand
TATCAGGGTGAATGGGGTCGGATATACTGTGAGGAAGAGACGCTCGAGGACCTATTTAAACGTCCAGGTTGAAAAGGTAGCCGCCTGTCCGAGCGGAGTCCCGTCTGGTTTTCGAATGTTCCACACCGTGGCGCGTTCCACTACAAACCGTTTTCCGGATCGGGAGATCCGGACTCCACGATAATCGGCAATGACCCCCTTGGTTTTAGCCTGATGCAGCATGCGGGCCCGTTCTTCACGATTCACAAGTTCGGCCGTTTGACGGGAGGGCGTGTGAGTCAGTTGGTCCCAATCCATTTCCCATAAGGTTAACGCGGTCCGGTTTCCATAATTGAGGATAGGGTCATCCTCCAATCCGTGAGAGACGACCACGAATGGGCAGGTGAACAAGCGTTCCGCCTGTTCCAGTGAAGTACCTTGACGGGAAATCAGTTCTTTCTTCAGCCAAAGGGCATAACTGTCTAACAGAAATTGGGACCAGTCCACGACCCAAGGTTGACGCCAGATGTCTTCCATCAACGTTCCCTAATTATTCGTATGTTGTAATAGGCAAGTGCATGCCTAAATCAGGGTTCCTGGTTAGCAATATTTAAAATTTTCTCAGTTTCCCTTTCTTATTTTATGAACCGTGCTAAGAAATTGAATTTGATTCTTCTGCCTGGCCTTGATGGAACCGGAATTCTTTTCCAGCCCCTTGTTGAACAATTAAAGGACATTTTTCAGTTTACCTTTTTGCTCCATCCAACAGAAAGGCCATCATCTCTCTGTCGGAAATGGTCGCAATGGTAAAAGAAAAGTTGATTATCCCTGAAGGCACTATTTTATTAGCTGAATCTTTTTCAGGATTAGTGGCTCTTACCCTTTTAGAACAATGTAGCATTCCCCTTCGTGGTGTTTTTTCTGCGCAGCCTTTGCCGAATCTCCACGCCCATTTTTGCTTAAATTAATAACAATGATGCCTGAACCTTTATTGCGTTTTCTTTGGATTCCAGGAATTTTTTGCCGTATGTTTTGTCTGGGATTGTATGCTAATCCCCTTCAGGTAAGGGGACTAAAAGGTGTTATATCTGAGGTGATCAAGCGCCAGGAGCATTATGGGTTGGAACCACCATTAACTGTTGCACTTACAAATTGAATTCAAGTGTGAAAAAAAGCTAACCGAGTCATAATTAAAATGAGCAGTGAAAACCATCCGGCGTTAATGACAAATTCAGACACTGCGAAATCCTCAGGCGCTTGGCATGCCTTTATAATTATTATCTGCTTTTGGATTTCTCAAAAACTCACCCTCTACATCATCTTAGTCCTAGGCGGAATAATTACAGAGTTGTCTGGTACAAGTTCCTCGCCTGAGACTCTAGAAATTGAATTCCAACGAATAAACTACCTAGCTCATTGTGTTTCATATATGATTGCTGCACTGACCGTTGTAACAATCACAAAGAGGTTTGTTGGAGGAGATACGTTTGGGTCCTTTCCTGAAGGTATTGGTTGGGCCTTAGGCACTAGGTTTCAACTTTTCTTGGCGAGCATTACTGGAGGACTACTGGCAATAGGTATTACTCTTTTGAGCATAGCCTTTCCATCAGAAAACTTAGTTGGGGTTGGAGGGAATTTTGACCCAATGGTCAATAACGGCGGTGGGTTTAGAATAATGTGGGCAATTATGGTTATAGCATTTTTTCCGATATTTGAAGAATTTCTATATCGGGGTGTGCTATTTTTTTTGATAGAAAAGTCTTGGGGCAGGCAGATGGCAGGGATAACGGCTTCAATACTTTTTTTTCTTCAACATTTTTTTAAAATCATAAACTCCTTTTCTGCATTTGTGGCAATAATATTACTAAGTATTCTCACTCTTGCATTTCGTTTGAAAACCCAATCTTTGGGTCCAAGCATTGCGCTCCATATGACATATAATATGCTAATATCATTTCTTAGTTTTTTAGTTCACAAAATCATTTAAATTTCTAAGATGCTGGCAGTCAGAGACGTCTCCCCTAAAAAGTACGGCCAGTCAGCTTGAGAGCAAGCATTCGGGGTCAGGTCTTGCAATCATGTATCTTTAAAGTCGAGCTCATCTGAGCTGGTCCGGCCTGGGGATCCCATGGCTGCTTCCCTGGGCAAGGATGGGCTGTATCCACAAAATGAACCGGCACCTTCTTGATATCTTTTAGTGCGGGGGTTCGTCCCGCCAGCCGAGCCACTTTTGTTTCGGCAAAAGTGGCCAAAACCATGGTGGCCGTGGCGTGGTCCTTCGGATGCCCTGCGCTGTGTCGCCGACTCCGACGGCGCGCAAACTTGCTATGCTCAACCAATGCGCGCCTTTCTCCGAAGTCGGCAACACGACTTGGCCTCGCCACAAGGCCACGGGATTCCAATGATGCTCTGATCTTTTGGTACGAATCTCTGCATCACTAAAACCGTTCGTGAGGCTTTTGAACGTGGTAGGTAAATCCATTTCACCTTTCCCTCTTTGTTTTATTCGACGCCTGCTGACAGGCTCAAGGGACAGACGCTCTAGGCATTCGGCAGACCTTGTCTGAGCGCAGCGAGTTGGTCTGCTCTCTTAAGGCTCGCGTCTGTCCCATCCAATGAAGCCTGTCTGGGCGTTATTGGTTTTGGGTCCTTTTGCCGAAACAAAAGGACCTCGTTCGCCGGGGCGAAACCCGGTATCTCCAAAAACGACATGGATACCATGGTTGGTTACCTGCATTATTAGACTACTTTATTCTCCACTCCTATCCTGTTTTGGCGTCATCTCTTCCCCCACTGGGCGAGGGCTGACATGGGTGAAAAGGCGGACAGGGCGTGAGTCCATCGGAGTCTCCTACGCTCTCCCTTTTTTGGAATTTACCGATCCCTGCTGTTCAGTCCCCTGAGTGAATGTTTTAGGTCGAAATGCGGGACAGAATGGAATCGGCAATGTGTTCCGGGGAAATTTGGTCGGTTGGAATGATATGATCGGCGGCGGCTTGGTAGTGAGGTTTGCGGATTTCAAGGATTTCCTCGATTTCTTCCACGAACGATTTAGTTCCTGACAGGGAGGGTCGTTGCGTATCGCCGGAAATCCGGCTGGCAATCGTTGAAACTTCGGCAGTCAGCCAGAAAATCTTTCCATTCTCTTTAAGCATTTTGACGTTTTCTTCCTTTAAAATAAGTCCTCCTCCTGTGTCGATGACTAGATTCTCCTGACCGGTAAGCTTTTGACACACCTCCGTTTCAAGTGTGCGGAAATGATCCCACCCGAATTGTTCGATAAGCTGAGGAATGGATTGCTTGGCCTCCTTAACGATTTCTTCATCAGTGGAGATGACCTTTCGTCCGAGACGTTGGCCAAGAATTGTTGCCACAGTGCTTTTCCCCGTTCCTCTGTATCCTATAAAGACAATATTCATAAATCTCCTGTTTTGAAGTGTTGGTTAGAAGACCTTTTCGGACAGGTTGGAACAGAACCGGAGTGCAATTTCTTTTGAAAACGGTTGAAAATGCCGGAAAGGAGCCAGGGAGAATTTTGTTCAGGCCAGCTGGCATGTGACACATGTGGAGGAAAGTCACCACGGCCATTTTTTTCTCCGTTTGAATTCTCTGTCTCAAGAATTCTCGTTGAGGCTGTGGTCAATGTCCGAACCCGATTTCCTTCATTCAAGAGAAGTGGGAGGTGAGAACCTTACGCATCACCTCGATTGGTGCGGATTTGCCGGTCCAGAGTTCAAATTGCCCGACAGCCTGATAGAGAAACATGTTGATCCCTTGGATCGTGCGGCATCCTATCGCCTGGGCGTCCTGCAATAAACGCGTGTTGAGTGGGTTGTAGACAATATCCATCACCGTCAGTTCGCGGTGCAACAAATGCTTGGGGACACAGCTTTCATCGACCTTTGGGTACATGCCAACGGGTGTGCAATGAATAAGCAACTGGGCCTGTGCCAATGCAGATTGCAATGTTTCAGGTGTTAGAGAGGCGTCATGCATGAGAATTGGTGTTTTGGCTTTGAGATCGTTCGCCAAGAGCGTTCGTTCCTGATCATCAACGCCGAGGAGGGTGAGATGTTTAATCTTGCCTTCCACGCCAAGTGCGAAGGCAATCGCGCGAGCGGCTCCTCCGGATCCCAAAATGACGATCCGTTGTCCTGTGCGTTCCACTCCGCCTTGTTGCAAGGCTTGGAGCGCACCGGATGCGTCAGTGTTGGAACCCACTAGCAGACCGTGGTCTTTGATGATGGTATTCACCGAGCCAATGTATTTTGCGGTTGTTTCAACGGAATCTAACAGTGGCAGAATGGGTACCTTATGGGGAATGGTCACGCTGAGTCCCCGGATATGGCCCAAAGCCCGGAGGCCCCGAACCGCGCCTTCGAGATCCTGGACCGGAAACGCCAGATAGACAAAATTTAACCCCAATTGCCGAAAGGCCGCATTGTGAATAGCGGGAGAAAGGGAATGATCGACCGGGTTGCCTATCAGGCCGCAGAGTTGGGTTTGTGCGTTCATGTCCATAACGGATGCTCCCGCAATACTTTGGCAACTAGTGATCGGAAGTTATCACATAACCTGGCTGTAAATTCAACTTATGCGAAACCGAACATTGACTATCAGGTCGAGATGAATGAGGAAGCGAGTTTGGGGATAGGAGAAGGGCAGGTGTAATCCGGGGAGTAGATACGACCCCCCGGACCTACACAGCGTGATGTCCGGAGGCGTTACCGTGAAGCCTTTTTCTTCCCCGGAGACTTTTTCATTCGCACGGCGGCTTTTTTTGCCGGTTTCTTTTTTGCGACTTTTTTCATGCTTCCACCTCCCTTCCTATTATGTCGTAGGCAATACTATCCACGTTTATCGGTAGGACGATGAAAATCCTGAGGGATTGTCTGGAATTTTCTGCCGACCTGTGATAAGCGGATTAGTGGAATGGTATTGGAGTGTGCAGTCTTTGAAGCATTCTTGGGAGTGTTGAATAATACTAATTTCCAAGAGCATATTGACCTACAGGCACGTTGCACATCAGAGGCCTCGGGGCGGTTCAAAAAAGTTCGTCCAGCAAGGCCGCAGCCAT
>JAGQKG010000233.1 GCA_020430245.1 Nitrospira sp. | reverse complement strand
GGCCATGGAGTGCCTGGCTCAGCTGGATCAGACGTGTGCTCTTCCGATCTGTCTTTTTAACGAATCTTCCCCGAAAGTAAGGACGAGTATGGGATTTCCCGTTCATCGTTTACGTCGTTTGCGGCAACATGAATCCCTTCGCCGAATGGTCAGGGAAACTCAGCTGAGTCCGGCAGATTTCATCTATCCCTTGTTTGTGACCTTTGGCGAGAATAAACAAGAACCGATCGTATCGATGCCTGGTCAATGGCGATGGTCTGTGGATCGGGTAGTGCAGGAAGCCAAAGAGGCTTGGAAATTAGGGATTCGGGCCGTCATCCTGTTTGGGATTCCTGAACACAAAGATGAACGTGGATCTTCTGCATATGAAAAGGAAGGGGTCGTTCAGTGTGCGGTTCGGGCTCTTAAGGACCATTTACCCGATTTAATGATCATCACCGATGTGTGTATTGATGAATATACTTCACATGGTCATTGCGGAATTGTCCGTGATGGCCGGATTCTGAATGATGAAACGCTAGAATGTCTTCAGGCGATGGCGCTGAGTCATGCGGAAGCGGGAGTGGATATGGTTGCCCCTTCCGATATGATGGATGGACGGGTTGCCGCGATCCGTCAGGCGTTGGATCAACAAGGACTCTCTGAAATGCCCATCATGGCCTATTCCGCCAAGTATGCTTCCGCGTTATATGCCCCGTTTCGGGATGCGGCCTTCTCTAGTCCTTCTTTTGGTGACCGACGGTCCTACCAAATGGATTCCGCCAATGCGAGGGAAGCGCTACGGGAGGTTGAACTGGATATGCAGGAGGGGGCTGATATTGTGATGGTAAAACCAGCCTTGTTTTATTTGGATATTCTTCGGCGAATTCGTGAACTTGTTGCGGTTCCTGTGGCGGCGTATCAAGTTAGTGGCGAATACAGCATGATCAAGGCTGCGGCACAATTGGGCTGGATCGATGAAGCCTCGGTTATGATGGAAAGTTTACTCTCTATTAAGCGCGCAGGGGCGGATTTGATCTTGACCTATTTTGCCAAAGAGGCGGCATGTCTTCTTAACCGTGACGGTGTATGAAGGTTACCAGAGGATTACCGACGTCTCGTCCCGCGTCCTGTCCTGTTCTCACCATTGGCAATTTTGATGGACAGCATTTGGGGCACCGGGCTCTTGTGCAGGCTGTCGTGAGTTGCGCTCAACAGGTCAACGGATTTCCGATGGTGCTGTCCTTTTCTCCACATCCAGTCGAGGTGTTGCGTCCAGGGTCTGTCCATAAGTTTTTATCTGATGACGATGAAAAAAGAGCGTTTTTTGATCGTCTAGGAGTCGGGGAACTGGTAATTCTCCCTTTCACCAAAGAATTGGCCAGTCTTGGGCCGGAAGATTTTGTGGGTCAGGTACTTCGTGACGGCCTTGGGATCCGAAAGTTGTTCGTGGGAGAAAATTTTGTATTTGGCAAAGGGCGAAGTGGGGGGGTGAAAGATCTGATTGAACTGGGGGACAAGGCAGACTTTTCCGTTGAGCCGATTGCACCGGTGATTGTGGGGGAAGAGGTGGTGAGTTCGACGCGCATTCGCAAATGTCTGACGGTTGGAGATGTGGTTCAAGGTGCACAATGTTTGGGGCGGCCATATATGTTAGAGGGGATTGTGATTCCCGGTGAGAAGCGAGGAAAACAGTTTGGATGGCCGACGGCTAACCTTCGCCTCCCCGGACACCGCGTTCTTCCTGCAGATGGTGTCTATGCCACGCAGACGGTATGTAAGGGGGAATGTCTGGATTCCATTGCCTATATTGGCACGCGGCCGACATTTTCTGAAGGTGAGCGGTTATTGGAAGTGCATATGTTTGATAAGGCTATTCAGCTCTATGGAGAACACATTGCAGTGTTTTTCATTGAAAGAGTGCGAGGGGATATGGTTTTTGCCAATGTTCAGGACCTCGTGAATCAAATGGATCACGATGGTTTGCGGGCCAAGGGGATCTTGCGGAACTATTTAGGACAACCCAGAATCCCTGCGGTGCAGGAGAGAAGTGTGTAGATGGATCGTCTGGGCACCTTGGTTGGAATGGAACGCAAAGTTGACCAAGCCATTCGGGTCAAGGGGTTATTGGCGTTCGGAGACCGGATTGTGGTGGCAGTTTCTGGTGGCCCGGACTCTGTGGCCCTATTTAGGTGCTTGGTGGGGTTGCGAACTCGTTGGCACTGGGACGTCTCTATTGGTCATGTAAACCATGGATTTCGGGGAGCTGAAAGTGAAGGAGATGCGAAGTTCGTGGAGGCTTTAGGTGAGAGATTTGGAGTTCCCGTTATGGTGCGCCAGCTCCATTTGAATAAGTACGATGCAAAATTGAAGAAAGAATCACTCCAGGAATATGCCAGAACAGCCAGATATCAGGCCTTAGATCAAATGGTCATTGACAGAAAGGCAACAAAGTTAGTGCTTGGGCATACGGCGGACGATCAAGCCGAGACGGTTCTTATGTGGATGCTACGCGGGTGTGGAACCGGTGGATTAGGAGGCATTCCTCCCAAGCGAGGAATGCATGTCGTTCGTCCCTTGCTTGATCTTCACCGGAGTGAAATTGTGGCTTATCTGGATGAAAGGCAGGAGGAGTTCAGAGTGGATTCCTCAAATGTTCAACCGATGTACCTTCGGAATCGCATTCGTCAGCACCTGATTCCTCAATTGAAACAGTATTCGCCGGGGATTGTGAACGTGTTAACCCGTCAGGCACATATGCTTCGGGACGATCATGCATATCTGGAGACATTGGCGGATGAAGCGTTTCAGCGCACATGTGTGTCAGACCGCATGGGAGAACGGCAATTTGACCGTATGGCGCTTTTAAACGTCCCGTTACCTATTCGTCGGAGGGTGGTCCGCCAGAGTCTTCAGATCATTGCGGGACGCCAGCAGAGTCCGAGGTTTGATATTGTGGAACGGGTCTTAGATCGGTTAGAGCATGGGCAGTCGGGGTGGACGATCGCATATAACGGAGTACGGGTTGGCCAGGAATATGATCGTCTGGTGATTAGCTCCTGTGAAGAAATGAATCGACCTGGAACGGCTTATTCCGAAATGAACGTAATGCCCTTATCCATCCCTGATGAGGTTGTTTGGCTCCCCACTGGACAGCGGTTTTCGATCTCAAGGAAATCGTATCCTGTAATGGACGGTCGAGCCAATCATTCAGAGATTTATCTTGACCAGGCGAAATTTACGCCGGATTTGATATTACGAAGTTGGGTGCCCGGAGATATTTTTTGCCCCAAGGGGCTAGGTGGACGACAAAAAAAACTTCAGGATTTTTTTTCAGATCTTAAATTACCCCGTTCCCAACGGAACAAAGTGCCTTTATTGGTTGCGCCGGAGGGAATTGTCTGGGTTGGTGGGTTACGAGCAGATGAACGGTTCCAGGTTTCTTCATCCACGACCTCGGTCGTTATGGCCAAAATGATCATGTAATATGGAAGTCTCTATGGATCAAATTTTTGGGAAACCACTAGTTACACAAGAAGCCATGAGAGCTCGTATTAAGGACTTGGGAAAGCAAATTTCTCAGGACTATCAAGACAAAGATCTTATAGTTGTTGGAGTCCTCAAAGGAGCCTATGTGTTTTTTGCCGACCTGGTTCGAGTCATCCGATTGCCGATTCAGATTGATTTTCTGATTGCCAAAAGTCACAAGACGATTGGTAGTTCAGCCAAAAAGGTGAAAGTGTGGTCAGAGTTGACCGAAAAGATCAATAACCGCCATGTGTTGCTGGTAGAAGATATCGTGGATTCTGGAGTAACCGCTCAGTTTTTAGTAAAAACTTTGTTGAAGAAGAGGCCAGCCTCTGTGGCAATCTGCGCGCTAATTAGTAAGCCTGACAATCGCAAGGTAGAGGTTGATTTGCGGTATGTGGGGTTTGAAGTGCCTTCGACCTATGTAGTGGGATATGGGCTCGATTTTAAGCAAAAATATCGAAATCTTCCCTACCTGGCTAAACTCGATCCAAAGTTGGTTCGAGAAGATCCGGAATCTTGATGCGGTTGTCAGCTCTAAAAAGTGCGTGATAGAATCAATTGGTTAAGCTCATGATTAGGCGGTTATGACTCTTTATGATATTTGAATTGCTAAGGGGGTTACCCTCGGTATGAATTCTCGGGTGAAAAATTTACTGTTTTGGGTATTTGTGTGTTTATTTATGATTTTGTTATTCAACCTCTTTACGGTGCCCAATCAGCACCAGGAAGATCCGGTCATCTTTAGTGATTTTATGGCTCACTTGGAAAAAGGGGATGTTGAACGAGTCATCATCAAGAACAATAATATCAGTGCGATTTTGAAAGATGGTACCAGAATTCAAACCTATTCGGTCGAGTATCCAGACTTGGTTAAGGTTTTGCAGGAAAAATCCGTACAAATTGAAGCCAAACCACCTGAAGATAATCCCTGGTATATCACCTTCCTACTCTCTTGGGGACCATTTGTGCTCTTTCTGGGATTGTGGTTTTTCCTGATGCGTCAAATGCAGATGGGCGGCAACCGGGCTCTGTCATTTGGGAAGAGCCGTGCCCGCCTCCTAACCGAAGAAAAGAAAAAAATCACGTTTGCGGATGTGGCGGGGGTGGATGAGGCAAAAGAAGAAGTGGTGGAAATCATCGATTTTCTAAAGGATCCCGCAAAATTCCAAAAATTAGGTGGGCGTATTCCTAAGGGAGTCTTGATTGTGGGGCCTCCAGGGACGGGCAAAACCTTGTTAGCCAAAGCGATTGCTGGCGAGGCTGGTGTGCCGTTTTTCAGCATTAGTGGATCAGATTTTGTAGAAATGTTTGTCGGAGTTGGGGCTTCCCGGGTTCGAGATCTCTTTGAACAGGGGAAAAAGCATGCGCCCTGTATCATTTTTATTGATGAAATTGACGCGGTAGGCCGATTGCGTGGCGCAGGTCTTGGTGGAGGGCATGATGAACGGGAGCAAACACTCAATCAATTATTAGTTGAAATGGATGGTTTTTCAGAAAATCATGGTATCATAATAATAGCAGCTACAAATA
>JAGQKG010000232.1 GCA_020430245.1 Nitrospira sp. | reverse complement strand
ATTCGGACCTATTGAACCTTTGGATATCGTCAGGTATTGGCGCTCTTACGATTTCGCAATGCATCCATAATTGTAAAGTCGTGTTTCAGGACCTACGCCTGTTTCCTCTGGGCCAGAAAGTTCGACGGAAGCGCTATGGCACCTATAACCGCCTGGAACACATTCCCGACCAAAGCTCGCTTGAGAGGCGGCTCGCAGTGATGAATATCCGACAGCGGATTAGCGACCAGAAAGGGGTACCACCATTGGCAAAGGCCATCAGAGGGCTATTTCACATAGATCGAAGTCCTGTCCAAGTATACTGTCGCCCAGAGTTCCGGCAGAAAACCGCTTCGGCTGTTCGGGCTGCCGTGGCCCAAAACCTCCGACCGCACAAGGCACGGGCGCACGCGAACACCTAATGACAATAGGCGGGAATTCAGTGAACACAACGGGTGTCCCTTGATCTCAATGCGGCAATCTATTTAACCCATCCCCATGACTCCTGGGAACGGAGGGTGGAGGAAAACACTCATAACCTCCTCCCCCAGTTTTCTCCCAAAGCACGCGACTTGACTCGAGTCAATCCGGGCGAACTCGCCACAGTGCTCGATCAACCAATTATCGGCCAAGAAAGACATTGGGCTTTCCAGCGCCTCATGAAGAATATTTTGCCACCACCACATCGTTAACTGTTGATCTTACAAATTGAATCCACGTTAGAATTTTTGAATCAAAATGGCAGGAATGCACAGGGAAGGCAAAAACCCGGTTGGCAACGTGCTAAGAATGGTAGGCACATCCTACTTATGGTTGCTGCGAAAGGTCTTCCTTCAATTGAGTCGTCACAAAGACCTGATCCAGCATTGAAAGACTATCAAACAGATTAGAGCCAAGGGCCTGAAGAGATCCGATAACCGCCATACCGATTAAACTGAGAAGTAAGGCATATTCAATAGCTGCCGTCCCCTGTTCTTTGGTAAAAAAATTCCCCATTCTTGTATCTCCTTCTGAAACCACCGTTTGTTCGTTAAATTTGCTGTAGAGAACCTCAATGCAAATGGTAAACCACGCACACAGGGCGCCTCGTTTTTATCACTTTCCTTTGCTTAACTGAACTCTCTTCTGCAACCTAGTCCTAAGGAGGAAGACGTTATCCCGGCCACACTTTCCCATGGTGACAAACACCTCGACACATACATGGAAGGTCCAGCTTAGCCCACCAACATCTTAAGAGAATGTCCCGGTAGGCAATGCAACAGGCACAAAAACTGTCAACGAAAATGACGAGTTTGAAATGAATAACCAGAAAGACCTACCTGATGGTGGGCTTCTGAAATATAAGGGAAAGAAAATATTGTCACTGATCTCTCAGAGCAATCTGAAATTCATAGGATGATCTCTGCGCAATAGTGGTAAGCGTTCTTTTTCTCTCATCTCATGAAATAAGAGAGTACCTTATATGCCTCACTCGTTCATTGTGATAAAAGGTATCTCTGCAACCCATGTGGGCAACTTGGACACATGCGAGGAGTCCTAATGGTGTGGCCACCATCTCATAGTGGATCAAAATATCCTCCCACTTAAGAAGATAATTGCAGGAATTCTCCAGACTTATGTTCCAAATCTTAACAATAGCGAAACCGGAAATACTTGAGTTGAAATTCATAACACATGATCACTCAGGCTCTTCCAACTGTTTCGTGCTCTGTCATTGCGAAAATTGAAAAGAACCGCGTAAAATTTAAGAATAAAATTTCCCCAAAAAGTATGGCTTTCAAATAGTACTTATATGGAAACGACAAAATTCAAGATAGTGCGGCTGAAGGGAAGAAAAACTTTTCGCCCATGAATCCATGTCTGCGTCTGGGGAGGCCCCACTCCCAGGTTCACAGAAGGAGGCTGTCATGCTAGTTCAAGAGGTCATGTCTACTGGAGTCGTAACCGCATTTCCAACAGATTCAGTTCGATCCGTAGTCATCAAAATGCTCAGCCGCCATTGCGGGGCGGTGCCGATTATTGACGAACAACATAACTTGGTAGGACTCGTCGCCATTCGGGACATCATGCTTCCTCTCTTCCCAAATTTTGGGGATTATATTCATGACAATGTTCATAGCCGTGACTTCACGGAAATGGAGGAAGGATACCCGGACATCCTTCGGAAGAACATAGGATCGATTATGAGTAAAAACCCACTTACGGTTTCGCCGCATACTCCAATTCTTGAAGCGGCTTCCTTCATGGGGAGAAAACAATTTCGTCGTATCCCGGTTGCGGAAAATGGAAAGCTTCTGGGAATGATCAGCATGGGAGATATTAACCGTGGACTGTTTTTTCAGAAAGGATTTCTGGCCAAGTGATTTGAATCAATGGTCAAACAGCTTCGATAATTGATATGGACGAGGCCTCCATCGTACCTCCTTCGAGGAGCAGTTAAAATACACGTGTCAGACTCTTAATTCAAAGATAGAATCACATGGCTCAGAAGGACAGATGAATCTAAGGCATAAGGAAGGCGATTACGTCATAGCCACCATTAACACGGCTTGGGTAAATAGGGGTTGACAAGCTAATCGGACCATAATGCCACGACTATCACGCAATATTTGCGTCTGGCTATCGAGGCATAGATCCAATTGAAACTGAGAAGAATCCTGTCCGGATAGAATGTGTGGTTAGGATATTGATGAATGGACCAGAGATAGACCAGAAAAACTCAGTGCTCCATTTTCATGCCAACAAACCAGAAGCATCTCTTCTGTTTGCCCAAAATGATGTTGATCCTTAACCGAATGGAAGTAGCTAATCATTTACAAAGCAGAGGATATCCTAGGCTTTTTTTCGCAAATACTGTCTATCCGGAAAGATGGTTGCGAAAGGCCCTGCTCAGGGTTTTACAACCCCGGTAGGCCAAAAATATTCAACAATCTTGAGAAAACTGGTTTATACCCGCCCGGCACCTAAAGGGGTCAGGAATGATTTACTGAGTACGAAAGTGAATACGGAGTGAGACTTCACCATCAATAGGTTCCTCGCCATTCATTTGAGGCAAAAAGGTCCACTGCTTAAGAGCCAGGATAGAAGCTTGAGTGAGTTCGCGATGTGCTGCAGGTTGAAGAATAACCACCGTCACATCTGAATTTTTACTGACCAATATTCGAGCTTTGAGCCAATCATCTAAGATCTGCCCATCTAGGTTAGATGGAATTGTGGGCCAGGGAGTTCGTTGTGGGACCGGCCCAATTTGTTGATCTTTATTGAGTCGTAGCCCATGGACATGGACCGTATCGAGAGTTTCCACCTGTACGTCTTCTTCATGGTCAGATTGATGCGTCGCGAAATCTGATTCGGCGGAATAGGAAAGCGACGGACCACTTAAAAGCCAGAGTACGTGCAGGCAGAAACCAAAATTCCGGGAAACGCTCATAGAATTACCCACCAAAAAAGAATTGTCCACGAAAGAAAAAAGAACGGGGCATGTTAGCATGCGCCACACCAAGGCCAATACTCCCCTCCCCATCATTTAGAAAGACGTTTTGGTCCAAGAGATTGATGACATCAAAGCCCAACAACACTTTATAGTTATCCCAAAGAGGTAGAAGTTGTTCGATGGAAAGGTTATACGTGGTATACGACGGGCTGTGAGTAGCGTTTGTTTTCCCCCCGGGATCCGATGACCGAAGTCCCGATCCGAACAACATTTGTCCGGTGATTGTAGAATGCGCAAAAGGGCGATAGGTAAGCACAGCCGAACTTGTGACCAATTGCATATGATCACAATACACTCCGCTGTGGGAATTTATATCATTAATTTCGTTTTGCTCCAACAAAAAATAACCTGACTGTAGTTTTTTCCCTCGACACTGACCCCAAGCGACATTACCACGCCCATACAGGTTTTCTAAAAATTTAGCCTTAACCGTCAGGTCGATCCCCCGCTGCCAACCCCGCTTAAATGCAAAATAATTAAGAAGCGGAGAGGTCCCGAATTGGCCCGCATCTGATAAATTTTTATTCAATTTATAATAACCGGTTAATTCTATTGACAATGAATCCCCCAAGGCATGAGCCGAGCCGACTTCGAAATAATGCGCTCGCTCAGGTTCCACGGTTCGATTAGTCAAATTTTCTGGTTGTGCGGTAGTACCAATGGTATTCAGCTGAAGGAATGGAACGGATTCAAGATTTGGAGGAGTAAATAATCGTCCATAAAAGGCATGAAAGACATGATTTGGAGTCATGGCATACGTAGCGCCTACCCGTGGACTCACTTGCCCATCATTGGTCAAGGCCTGGATTTGATCGAAGCGAACGCCCAGATTAAAGGTCCATTGAGCCCAGGGGGTCCATTGATCTTGGATCCAGAATTCCTCGCGCCATCCAATGGTGCGGTTATCGGCATTTCGAGAAATGACTCCCCCTATCGGATCGCCTGCTCCATCCCTCAAAAAAGCCGATAGCCGGGTTTTATTAACAGCCTGGGTCCTTTGAATCTGAAATCCCGTTTTAATTAAATGATCAGGATTTAATCGATGACTATAATCCAACCGTATCCCTCCAGAATAGGCCCACCGATCCTGATCGCTTGCCGAAAAAGGCTCGTCAGTATCTTGTGTATAGGATAAGGCATTAAAAGGGTCGGTCTGGAACGTAGCTCGGGAATGTTGGAAAAACCCCGACAGACTGAGAAACTGATCCTGGCCCCAATCATGTCGCCAGACCAGATGTGAATATTGATTGTTCTCCTTTTGGTATTCATCTATATTTTGGGAATTAACCGGGTCAAAACCCGGGTCAGTCCCTTGGATGAGCCCGACAATAGTGGGATTTGCTGCTAACCCTGGTTGGGTTGGAATTTGAAATTTGGCAATTGAGTTAAGAAACAACCACGTCATGGTATTCTGGTTATCGATCTGCCAGTCCCCGCGCAGCATGGTTTGATTTTGGTTGCTTTGATCATGAAAAATAGTTTTTCCCAAGGTCGGAGGATTAATCCCTCGGTTTGTAGACGTAAAGCTATTTTGCAGATAGTAGCGAAAGCTTGACCCAACCGTGCCCCCATACTCAAAAGCCGGATTAATGGTTTCATTCGACCCTCCAAAATATTGGACGGAACCAAAGCCAGGCTTTGTCCCGCTTTTGGTGGTCACGTCGATCACGGCTGCGGTTTTATTCCCGAATTGTGCTTCCGGTCCACCCAAAATAATGTCTGCACG
>JAGQKG010000231.1 GCA_020430245.1 Nitrospira sp. | reverse complement strand
GGCGACTTTTTTCAACACTTCCATATTAGGCTTGGACAGGTCACGGGCCCTCGGTTATACTTTAGCCAATTACGGAGTTGAATATGGCCAAACAATCTGCAGAAACTTACGAGAGTGTGCTGAAGGATCTTGCTCATACCATGATGAGCGTGGCCCGGGAATCGGTCGGCCTGATCAAACGGTCTGACCAACAGCTCGCCATGAAGCTGCAGCGGAAGCAGGAATGGGAAATTTATTTGGAATTTCTGCGTATGCTGTTCAACCTTGTTGACCGGTTGTCTGGATTTTATATCCCGATTCAGGGCCAAAAAGAATTTATGAATAGTTTGGAAGATTCCGTCGCCCATCAATTAAAAACGGTCCTAGCCCCCTCCCTGAGTTCGAGTGAAGTGGACGATATGGAGGTGACGCTGTCGGTTGGCCAGGTGGTGGCGGAGAGTCGAAAAACGTATGAGAAATTTAAATTTGTGGTCACGGACCAAACCAAAGAGCGGGATCAATATTTCCAGTTTTTTTCGGAACGAATTGCCTCCAAAGCCGGAGCCCCTGGTAAACAGGAAATTACCGCTGCGGCATTTTTGTGTGGAAGCGCAGTTGTGCCCGCCCTCAAAAGCTTATTTGAAGATGCTACGAAACCCAAAGTAGAGCCGACGACGACCCCTGCGGCTCGCTCGGAGGGGAATGACGGGTCCGGTTCGGCAGTGACTGCCCAAAAAGGAGACTCATCGACGCAACCAGGTGCCACCGACGTGGCTGGTAACAACCTGATCAAACTGATCAGCGTGGTGTCTCGGGCACAGGGGGAAGAAGTCGAGTCCTGGTGGGGACTCCATCCACAGTTTCGCCGCGACCTCCCACCTGACGAAGCCAAGGAATTGGCCAAGCATATGAACCGGGCGACTCGCATCGTGGGCGAGCGGTTTGCGATTGTCGCTTCGTTGGCGCAATCGGGGACAAATCCAAATCAACCTGTTGGGAATGCCTAACCCTCTCTAACTGACTCTTCTGAGTGTTCTTTTTGACCACTTCATCTTCATTAGGTATTTCTGGTTGGTGAAGGTCCTTCACCATTTGATGATGTTATCTTTTTGTGAGTTTACCCTATGAATCAAACAACCCGTATATTGACGGAAGAATTTCGTAATCTTTCTGAGTTAGCTCATAATGTGTGGTGGAGCTGGTCTCCCGAAGGCCGGGCCGTCTTTTCTTATATTGACCCTACGCTTTGGCGGTTAACGTATCACGATCCTATCAAACAGTTGCAGAGGATTGCCTCTGATCGATTGGAAGCGCTCCGACAAGATGTGGTGTTTCTTTCCCTGTATCGCGAGGCGATGAAGGCGTTTCATGTCTATATGGAGGCCAAGGATCACTGGTTTGGCCGCACGTATCCTCAGTGGCAGGATCGCTCGATTGCTTATTTTTCCGCAGAATTTGGATTGCACCGTTCCGTTCCCCTGTATAGCGGGGGGTTGGGGATTCTGGCTGGTGATCATCTCAAAGAAGCCAGTGATCTGGGAGTTCCACTGGTGGCTGTCGGGTTTATGTATAGCCAAGCCTATTTTCGGCAGGTTGTGGATACCAACGGGTGGCAGGAAGCGGTGTATGATTCGGTGGATCCGATGATGATGCCGATTGAGTTGGCGCGGACACCGGCTGGAGATTTGGCAAAGGTTCAAGTCCAACTGGGTACTCGAATGGTCGCGTGTGTGATCTGGAAGATCCAAGTGGGCCGGGTTTCGCTTTATCTTTTGGATACCGATACACCCGAAAACTCACCAGAGGATCGACATCTGTCTGCCCGGCTCTATGGCGGAGACCATCGCACCCGGCTTTGTCAGGAGTTGTTGTTGGGCATAGGTGGTGTACGAGCGTTACGTGCGGTAGGGGCCAATCCTCACGTGTGGCATGCCAATGAAGGACATCCGGCCTTTTTTCTGGTGGAACGGATGCGAGAGCATCTTCAGCAAGGTCTGTCCTTGCCAGAGGCGGCCGATCAGATTCGCCAGAGTACCGTTTTTACAACCCATACCCCTGTCCCTGCCGGGCACGATGTCTTTTCGAATGACCTCATTCGCGAACATTGCCAATGGTGGTGGGAAGAGTTAGGTCTTACGCAGGAAAACTTCATGGCATTGGGTCGTCATCCTGAGCTATCACCCGATCAATTCCATATGACGACATTGCCTATCCGTCTGGCCTCGTTCATTAATGGGGTGAGCCGTGAACATGAACAGGTCTCAAAAAAGATGTTTCACGTTTTGTGGCCTGAACGACCGCTGAATGAGGTGCCCATTCACAGCGTCACCAATGGGGTACATGTCCCCACCTGGATTGCTCAGGAAATGGATGTGTTGTATCAAAAATATCTAGGTTCTGACTGGCGAGACCGCTGTGACGACCCCACCATGTGGCAGAGGATGAAAGAGGTGCCGGATGAGGAAATTTGGGAGGTCCGGAAATTTCTGAAACGAAAGCTGATGAGTTTTATTCGTCAACGCGCCCGATTGGGCTGGATGGATGGGACGATGGAGCCCATCCAGGTGTTGGCGAGCGGGGCGTTTCTTGAACCGCATGCGTTGACTCTGGGATTTGCGCGACGATTTGCTACCTACAAACGGGCCACCTTGTTGTTTTCGGACTTGGAGCGGCTAAAAGGGGTTCTGTTAAATCCCTGGCGACCCGTTCAAATTATTTTTGCCGGAAAATCGCATCCTGCCGACCAGGCTGGACGGGAACTCATCCATCGTATTTATCAATTCGCCAAAGCGCATCATTTGGGAGGCCATATTGCATTTGTCGAAGATTACGACATGCATGTGGCCAAATTTTTAGTGCAAGGGGTCGATGTCTGGCTCAATAATCCTCGCCCCCCGTTGGAGGCGAGCGGGACTAGTGGACAGAAAGCCGCCTTAAATGGTGT
This sequence comes from Nitrospira sp., assembly GCA_020430245.1. GTDB lineage: Bacteria > Nitrospirota > Nitrospiria > Nitrospirales > UBA8639 > Nitrospira_E. Next base: position 2,315 of record JAGQKG010000231.1, on the reverse strand, counting down.
GCCAAACTTGAGCGTGTTGGATGGGTGGTGGAAGGAAGGCTTTGATGGAAGTAACGGTTGGGCCGTGCCTCTTCCTGAAGAACCACTTGGCGATTGGGCGCAAGATGACCTGGATATGTCCGGTCTCTATGCCCTACTTGAAAACGATGTCATTCCGTTATACTACGACCGAGGTGTTGATGGCGTTCCGCATGGGTGGTGTAACGTCGTCAAAAATTCCATTCGGACGTCTGCTCCACGGTTTAGTGCCCGTCGCATGCTTAAAGAATATGTGAAGCGTGCGTATACGCCCTTGTTTTCGGAAGCAGGGAAGGCTTGGGACGAAAAGCTGGCATGAATCTCTCCATATGTTTTTCCATGTTGTAGCTGATTCCTTGAGAAGACGGTCGGGAGACATCCCGCATCAGAGTTGTACCTTCTGCGATGCAGTGATACCATCGATTTAAGTATGGTGCACTATTCCCTGTCTCATCGGCTTTCACTCGGTCAATATGATTTTCCCTTCCAGTCTAATTCATGGACTAAAAAAGGGTTGATGGCTATTTAACAAAGGGCGGAAATCATTTTGATCCGGCGAGGTTCACTATGAAAGTATTACGAATATTGATCCTGCTCGGCATTGTCTTTGGATTGGGCTATTACACGGGACAACGACCGGACGTTGTGAAGCAACAATTGCGTGATTTGTCGGGACAAGTCTTGGAGAACACAATTGGATTTGATCAGAAGACCAACTTGCAGCGACAAATGCTGGCCGCAAAAGATGGTTTTTTGGAAGGGCGAGCGTATTTGTTAGATCATCATTTCAAAGAAGCTTCTGGCGAGTTTGAGCGTGCTCTGCACCATTTAGATCAAGCAGTTGAGTTGGATCCTCAAGGGCCCATGGCTCAAAAAATCCAAATAGTTAAACAGAAAATTCGAGAGGCTCAGAAAAGTCTGGCTCAAGGCCATAGCCTTCCTCCTCATTTGTTGGATGATCTTCGTCAAGAACTGCAATCCGTTATGCCTTGATCAAGCCGTTCACATAGCCCACCGCCGGCTGTGTGTTGTGTCTTATCCAGTCCCATCTTATTTTTTCCGATTTGTCCGTTTCTGATCATCCCTTTGTTGTGTGCCTTTGTGGATTGAAGGGGCATGGTGGGAAGACGTGAGGGGATTTATCCTATAAAAAGACCCCTCAATGGCCTAGACCATTGAGGGGTCTGGTATATAACCCCTGGCTGTTTAAACAGAATTAAGCTGTAGCAGCCTGTTTTTTCCATGCTGCTAACATGCGTTCGATGCGTAAGCGAACAACCAGGTCAGGATCTTTCATCAAGGGTTTGATAGCCTCGCGGCCCCGAGAGTCTCCAATTTTTTCTAGTGCGGCTGCCGACGAGAGTCGGATGAACCAGTCAGGGTCTTGCAATCGTTCGATCAATAAATCAACGCTACTGGAATCCTTAATCTCTCCTAGAGCCAGAATGGCCTGTTTTCTAACCACTTCATCTTGATTCTTCAGGCATTCGAGTAATCGTCCAACCGCAGGTTGTCCAAGTTCTGCGAGCGCCCAAGTCGCATCGTCTTTAAACTCATCATTGTGAAGCATGGAAATTAACGGATCAAGGACTCGTTCATCGTTAATCTTCCCCAACACTTTAATCACGGATTTCCGGGCATCGTAGTCTCGAATATAGCGAAGCAGTAGGTCCACGGCTGGTGACCCAATCATGGCAATGGCTTCAACGGCAGCTTCCCGAACCTGCCAATCTCCGTCTCGAAGGCACCGAACGAGCGGTTCGATGCAGCGTTCATCCCCCATTTCGCCCAGGGTAATCACTGCTTCGCGTCGGACCACCCATTCTGAATCATTCAAGAGATCGATCTGAATATCAATTTCATCTTTGACCTGTTCCTCGACCAACTCTTCTTCTTGTTCTGCGCCTTCTTCGGTTTCAGCAGAGGCGACGGTGTCCGCTGTGTCTTTATCTTCTTCTGCCGTGATGGATTCTGAGACCTCATCCACGAGCTCGTCTTGAGGCAGAGTTGTCTTGCCGTCCAACGATACAAACTCCTCTGTTTGATCCGAAAATGCATCATCGATATTTTTTTGGTCTTCTCCCATAACTCAATTCCTCCAAATTCTCTTTAGGCGCAATCTTCAGGACCCTAGGCCTCTGCCGCAACTTTTTTTGATTTTTGGTGTTCCTCGCGCCGTTTGTTGGTTCGGATCTTCCGTTGCACCCGTCGTAATCGTTTTCTTAGTGACCGGATGGTTGAATCTCCCTCAGGGTTATCGTTCTCCGCTAATGAGTTTTTTACCTTGGTTTTCAGGG
>JAGQKG010000230.1 GCA_020430245.1 Nitrospira sp. | reverse complement strand
CTGCTCATACTCTACGGCCCACTTCTCCTTGAGACGCTGGAGCGAGGACGCCGATAAGGGCGCCCCAGCTCCTAACAGACCCCGCAAGGCCAACTCAAAATCCCCACTGGCCAGCCCATGCAGATATAATTGCGGCAACAGCTCACGAACCTCACGACTGTTGCGCCGAAAGAGCGGCAACACCCGGGAGACAAACCGCTCCTCCAGGTTGCGAATGCGGGGACGGCGGACTTCGATCGTCCCCAAACTCAAGGTGACTCGTCGGGGGCGCCCATAGCCATTACGATAGCCCGGCTGCTCGTCAGCCACGGCCTTTCTCTCACTCTTCTTGCGCCCTAAGAAGTCCGTGACCTCCTGCTCCAGGAGATCTTGCAGCCACCCCTGAATCTCCTGCCGGGCATACGTCTCCAGACATTCGTACAGGACGTCCTTTGACTCCCCTTCTCCTTTGTGCTTTCCTTTCATTGGCGTATCCTTTCTCCGCCTGTTCATGCAGGCAGGGTGTTGGTGATGCTTCACCCAAAAGGGTACGCCGCCCTTCATCCTCATTTCCACACGTATTTATTGTAGCTCTTTGAATCTTCTTTTGAGCTCTCTTTGTTGAAGTCATGCTTGTTCATCGAGTGAACTACGTTAACTGGTTGGTTGTCTGCGAGAAAAAAGTAAGTGAAAAGAGGTACATCGGTTTGGTCGACGGATTAGTGAGGATTGTGGACAGGAGTCTTCAATTCTGCCATTTTCAAAAGTGGTACAAGTTTAGTGTGCCCTAGTTGTTCAGCCATGACCCACGGACTTTCCAGAAACCATGTAGAAGGTTCAGCGATCGCTCCTCTGTCGAGAAGTAGTCGAACGATTTCCAAATTTCCTTTAAAGGCTGCAGCGTGTAACGGGGTCCATCCTGTCAAATCTTTGGAGTTTACATCAGCTCCGGCATCAAGAAGGACTTGTACTGTGTCCACATGACCAAATGCAGCTGCGACCATGAGGGGCCGGGTTTGGACAATGGGGAAGGTAGAGTTGACATCGATTCCTTCCTGGAGCAGGGTACGGACTTTTTGGGTGTCTCCGTTGGTTGCAGCATTTAAAAATGACAAAACGCATCCAGAACAATTCAAAATCACTACTAGTCCAACAATAAATGGACTATATCTTCTCATGAAATACCTCCTCCTGGTGGGATTCCCTGGATAGGCAATCATGCCTTGGTGCCCATGTCAAGACTGGTCCCCTAAAATGGATAATTGAGTCCGGCAAATACATTGGCATTATCTTTGCCAAATGCGATATCCACTCGTCCGACAACATAGGGGCGGGCCAGAAATCGGATGCCGATGCCTGGGTTTACCTGGGGGTTGAGAAAGACATTCGTGCTGAAATGAGATCCTACTCGCCCAATATCGATAAACGGGGCTAATTCAAGGTCCAGATGGTATCCGAATATTTCTTGCCTCCGAATAAACATGCGTTCTTCCATATTCATCACTAAGGCCGTATCGTCAATAAATCGGCTACCGCCAAAACCTCTCAAGGAATTTTCCCCCCCCAAGGTCGGCCGCTCATAAAAGGGAGGAGTTCCTCCATCGACCGTATCAGCATAGAGGTGAGAAACAAAAACGAGGCGATTGTCGAAATGTGGAAAAAAATGACGGGCATCCAGGGAGGTGCGCCACCAATTGGTCTTAGAAGATTGCTTGAAATCCTGATTCCATTCGATCGACACATTGAGGTAGCTTCCATGTGTTGAGACGAGTTGTTGATCGCGGGTGTCATAACGAAATGTGATTTTATGTCCCCAAATATTAGCACCGTTCACTCCCTGAATGGCAGGAAACTCCTCTTGAGTTTGCGGGAGTGAGTCGAAAATCCCATTTTCCATTTGTACTTGACGGAATCGTTCGCTCCACATAAGTGCGATATCCTGCGCCAAGTTGATCCCTGCCGTGAGATCAACTAGCAATTCATTCGAGGTATAAGAGGTTTCATCCTTTTCCTGGGTGTGGCTTCCAATCCCAAAAAAACGACGAAAGGGATTTTTAAATAACGAAACATGTCCTGCTAGAATATACCGCCCCCCCCCAGCTCCCACATTTTTGTACGATAAATCCATTTCGCGAAAGACTTTGGTCGCATAGGTCAACACGATGTTGTATTGTGTGGTGTCTGATGGGTACCCATAATAATTCATTGTGAAGGCTTCCCCAATATGTTGATTGTGCAGATATTGAGGGGCAATAATATCTTCAAGTTGGCCCTTGGAATTAGGCTTGAGTACGGCCAATATAACGCCGTAGTAGGCGTCTTCATTTCTGGTATAGGCCACAACCGGAACAGGAATGACGGTCAATTCGTCCTGGGTCTGGAGGGATTTAAGGGCTTCCTCTTTCCCTTCTTGCTGTATGGCATCAGCCTGTTGGTTTGTCGTTCCTCGGACAGGAAAGTCTGGATCATGTATGAACCGTTCTTGTTGAGACTGAGTTGGAAATTCCTCATGATGGGCGGGGTGGCCCCAGGTGGATTCGGTCAAAAACCACAGGTTGCTCAGAATCAAAAAGACGAATATAACCTTTGTGAGTAGCTGACCCAATGATTTAAGGAGCATGGATCATCTTTTAGAAGCAATGGGCCAAGAGTGAGACTCCCTATCGGAGGAATCGGATGACATCCGGTTAGAAGAGTCCCCTGGAAAGAAGTGACGAAAAAATACCGAAGGGCCCGGACCAACGAGGACAAGTTGGTCCGGGATTCCCTTCTTAACAGGCTGAGGGAGGAGGCTAGGCCCACAGCCTTGGAGATTGGTTGCCAAAAGCCAAACCCGCATGTCCAGTTGCCCATTCTACTTGACGCTTTGTCAGGAGGTGCCTTTTATGTTCCAAATATTAACAGGAGAATATTGCAATATGCTTGATTCTTTTGGCAATTTTCCGCTATTCCCTTCTACTTCCCCTGTGTGGAGTTGAGTGCCTTCGAAAGAAGTCGTATTGCGAGCATGATGTTCCCGAAAGGGTTCTTTGGCGTTTTGTTGTCGCGAGGAACTCAAGTGTGAAATCGGTGTATGGAAGGAATAGGTTGAGCTGTGATCATCTGGCTTTTCGTTTTTTACAGGAATAACCTGCGTTGAAGCTCCCTTCCCTGTGAAAGGAAAACTGGCATCTACCTGTTCTGTCTTAACTGTGTCAACCAAATGCCCCTGAGTCGTCAAAATACAGGTGGAGTGTCGCCAAACGGTAGTTTCTTTGGTAAAGGCCAAGCCCCAAGAGACTAATGCGGCGATATCCCGAAACGGAAGCAACCATAGGGAAAAAAGCCCTTCTCGATCTTGAAGGTTCCATCGCAAGATAATCCCGGCTGTCAGCAGGCGAATGGCGACTGTCAAGGCAACTACTAATAATCCGCTTGTGGTTCCTAGTGAAAACAGGGCATAGAAGCAAGCAAAGGGAATAGGTTTGATGAGGATCGTAGACAGCAGAGCCAGAGGGCGGGCAGCCCGTTGACATTGATCCCAACGAATAAGATGGTGCCACCATTTACGGGGGGTGGGAAGATCGATGACAGTCTCCACTAAATAGGGAAGAATGACCATGCGTTGGCCCTTCATCCAAATACGCCGACCCATCTCATAGTCTTCCACCAGATAATTGGCCAAGCTTGGTAATCCGCCAATGTCGTTCAGGGTTGAACGCCGTAACGCTGTTGATGCTCCCACACAAAATTGAGATGCTCCCGTTACCAGAGCGAACATCATATTGGGAATTAGTTCAGTGTTGATAGTTAAGAGTTCCATTTTTTCCCACCAAGTCCGTGCTTGGATGCCTTTGTACAAAGTACAGACAAAACCGACCTCAGGATCAGCCAATGGTCCGATAATAGTTTTGACATAATCAGGTCTGAGTTGAATGTCGCTATCACTGATTATCAGAAGGTCATGACGCGCATGCTTGAGCCCCCCGATCAGATTATTAATTTTAGGATTGGGACCGGCTGGACAATCTTCAATGGCTACGGTAACTCGTTTCCGACCAAATTCTCGTTGAATCTCATAGAGCAAAGGAATTGCTGGATCATTGGGACTCTGGACGGACAAGACAACCTGAAGAATGGGATAGTCCTGTTCGCAGGTGGTTCGGAGATTGGTGCGCAGGTTCTTTTCTAATCCACAAATAGGCTTGAGGATAGTGACCGCTGGCCACTTTGAAAATGTCTTTTGACTGTCAGTGGAATGGGAAGTCGAGAAATGCCATCCCGTCACCATGCACAGCAATGCATAGACGGAACCAAATATGACAGGAATGAGGCACAATGTGGCGAGTATGGAAAATATGGTCATGGTCTCAGATAGACTTGTGTGAAAATAGTAGGTAATTAGGGCGTTTCGTAACCAGTGTGTGCTAGAACAGGCGCATGGTTAGTGGACGAAACACGGTTTTTAGTTGTGCGGCCAACTTTTTGCGCGGGCGCAAGTGTATTTTTTGTGGGTCCTTCAAGGTCCTCCACACGAGTCGGGGCTATGTGAAAGGCCCATGCTGTGGACGGAGCAAACGCCTCAGCCGCTTGAGGCGGGAGATTGCGATCCTCTAAGGGGTCTATCTGCTCCAACCCGCTTACCGTCTGAGTCGGGTTCTGGACGTCGACGTCAAAGTGAGCACCCGCGTCTATCAGCGACTCCGAGAGGCCTTGTACCATCTGGCGGAATTGGAAGGAGGCAAACTCAAAGGGGAGATCGAGTGGGCTGAAGCCTACTTTGGCGGGAGACGGAAGGGCATATGTGGCCGAGCGGCCGCTGGCAAAAGCGTCGTGGTTGGGCTCCTGGAGGGGGAACATCGCGTCTACACCAAAGTCGTCGAATCCGTCAGTGCCGAAGAACTGCTGCGACATATCCAGGCCAAAACTCGAAAGGGATCGGGCTCTAACACCGATGTCTTTCGGGGCGATCAGTCCTTGAAACGGTAGGGCAAACATCATACGATCAATCACTCAAAAAGCTTTGTGAGTCGCCCACGGGTGAAGAATCACATCAACGGGATTGAAGGCTTCTGGAGTTATGCCAAACATATTTTGTCTCACTATCGGGGCGTCTCGAAATATCATTTCCCGATGTACCTGAAAAAATCGAATATCGCTTTAATCACCGGAACGAGAACGTATTGAAACGGTTCTTGAAGATCTATTTTGGTTACGTTTCGCCCTAATGACCAAATAGTAAATTTTGGGTAAAAGCACAAAATAGGCCAGAATATTCATGGACGGTCTTTCATGAAAA
>JAGQKG010000022.1 GCA_020430245.1 Nitrospira sp. | reverse complement strand
GTCTACGGCATTACAGAGCTCTTGATAATCCAGAGGCTTTTCAAAGACTCGATTGACTCCGTTTTTAAATGCACGAAGACGGACAATGTGGGATAACTCGGCAGTAATCAGAAAAATTGAAAGAATTTCCTGGGAATATTTATGATTGACTTGTTCAATGAAATCAAGTCCGTCCATCTGTGGCATATTGTTGTCGGTGATGACGACGGAAACCGACTCTTTCTGTAAAATTTCAAGCCCTTCCACGCCATTTCCTGCTTCTGAACACACATACCCTCGAAGCTCTAAAAATTCTTTCAGGCAAGTTCGATGATGTCGATCATCATCAACTAGCAAGATTCGGTCTTTGGTCGGAATCTTGGGAGGGTCGGATTTTGGTGAATACTGATACACGCCTAAAATTTTCATGATGCTTTACATTTATTGGTGTCGTATGGGTTAGATGGCGGAGGGACCTTTGAGAAGGTGGCTGATGAGGAAACCAGACTCCGGGTGCGGTCGAAATCGTAGTTCCTCTGAAACCAGTCCCTCCGCCGAGGCTCATATCGTGGTGTTCAACTTGTGTTTCCCGTAGCTTTCTACGTGAATTCCTGATTAAGTAGGGGAATTAGCCTTCCTCTGAATACCCTGTCAGCTTGCTTCGGGGATCTTTTATTGCTTGTGTTGCCACAGTTTCAACGTTATTAATAGGACATCTGGAACGCGTCGGTCTCCACGTCGCCGGGCCGTTTATATAAAACGGCATTTTCAAAATATTGCTTTATCCCAAGGTTGGAAACAGTGATAGTTTAATGATTTAGATGCAAAGAGTGTTCCAAGTGCTGTTGCTTTAAAAAAATCAAAAATTTCAAATGGTTAAGAAGTTAGTGGACATCAGATTTGATGTTCATCCTGCAGGTGAAACCCTACAGAACCGAGTCGACTTCCTTCAGAAGCCAAATGGTAGGACGGAAATGGATGAGACCTAGGATTTTGGATTATTCTGACCATCATTTAACTGTTAGGAAAGGTATGTGACGGATCTACTTGAGATTGAGAAGAGTTCACATCGAACACTGGGAATGGAGAAATGGTAATGTTTAGCAATAACGCCACGAGGTTCCCTGCTTTCGCCGGAGCGCCTTCGAATAGGCAGATCGCATCTTTGGCGTGCTTGGGGATTTCTCCGCACGCTTCGCTTGCCCAAGTGACCGCGGGCTTTCGAATCCTCAGGACAGGACCGATCCAATCTTTTCTTTTTAAACGCATGGCGGTTTCAAGTTCCAAGTGTAACGGGTGCTTGATGACACAGTTGCGTAAGTATTTTCAGGGGCATGGCCCAGACAGGGTATTTTTGGGGTCGAGTGTTCACCTGATGCGCAATGGTATTGAACTTACGCTGGGTGTAGTCCGACAGATCGGTGCTCTTCGGTAGATACTCCTGCCACATCCCATTGGTGTTTTGGTTGGTGACGCGTTGCCAGGGACGTTGCGGATCGGGAAAGCAGATGCGGATGGCAAGTCGTTGCGGTGGGCGCTCGTGCTCAGTCATCCCCCTCCCCCGATCATAGGCCAAGGTTTTGCGCAGGGAGTTGGCGCATGCTTGAGGCTTTGAGTAAATCCCTCTCGGCACTCAGCGTATCAGACCCGTTGAGCCGGGCCTGGAGTATGGGTTTTGTTGTCCGCTCCGCAAGCGCACAGACCATCGAACGATTGGAGGTTTACTTGATCAGGTTGCCTTTCCAGGGGCCGGGCACAGACGTCTGCTAGGTGCTTGGCAATGAGAGACATGTGAGGAATCTGGACTCCCCGATCTCGCCTGCGTACTCGAGGTCGACTGGTCTTGCGGACCTGCGGCCACGCAGCCGATCGTCCGCTCCGCAGAGTTTCACGTGGCGATACGACGTACAAGGCGACAGGGAGGGTGCAGCCCAGAGGCGTTTGCGCAGGTCCACAGGATACTCGCGATGGAGTTATCCGGCAATTTGTTCGGGCGAGCATTCGTGGTGCAGGTGGGTTCGAACAAATTGCCGCAACCAGAAATCCCGGAGTTTGCGAGGAGGCCGAAGATTTCGGACTCGAGTCTCGGCAAGCGTCTGAGCAGTATAAGCCCGATAGGGTAGCTCTTCGTCGCATTACATGCAGCCTCCTGGTTTATCGGGCTGGGTGCCTGCCCATACGGTGGCTATCGTCAGATACGAATGGCCTTGAGACAGGCTCTAAGGTCAGAGTCTCACGTTTTTCCCACTCATGTGTGTAGCATGTTTTGTTCATGGCAACATCTTATTATTAGCTCACCTGGGCCTGAAGTGTTGCATTTACAAGTTGAATCTAAATAGTTTTGTTCGTATGACCCTTGACCTGGATCCTACCAAAAGGCATTCTTAAGAGATCAAACATGAGTTATGATCGGGATGCCACATTTGAGTTCTTGACATGATTCGAAGGGACTGCATACAGTTTTGAAATTAGATTATCATTAGGAAAGAGAAAGACAGAGTCCTTGCTGAGAAAAATTCTTGATGGCATGAGAAATCAAACTGAATGGATCAAATTGAATGGGATTTATGCCGATGCGTCCGTCAGTTAAGAGAAAAAATGGTGGAGGGGAAACATGATCGAAGTATTGTCTTTTGAGAAGTATGTAAAGAGAGTCGGAAAACTTGGCTTAGTAGGCGGGTGCCTGATCGCGATAATGACAGGGTGTAGTTCCAAATTACAAACGACGGTTATAAGTGTGACTGAACCTCCTGCCAAACCCCAAGTGGTAACGCTTGAGCCTGTGGCGCCGCATGCTGATGCGGTCGTTCAGCCCCCCGTACAGTCTGAAAAGTTCATTGGGATTCCGCCTATGGACATTCCTGTTGAAGAACCTGCCCGTCCAGTTATTCATTCTTCGGCTCCTGCTGATATTTTTGCTACTCCTCGAACGACAGTCGTCGAGTCGGGTGTCTCTGAGTCTCTTGAAGCCCCTCTGGTAGCTGAACCCGTAGTTCCTCCGTCTCCTATCGTAGCTACTAAACCAGGACAGGATTCTTCTCAAGAATCATCAGAGGCGTTTGGTGTCCCGCCGATTTCGTTTGAACCGGAGATGCCGGCACGCCCGATAATTCGTGGAGATGGGGGTTCGTCTGAACAAATGATCGCTCGGGTAGAACCCGAGGTAGACAAATCGGTTCAGCATGCCCCAGTATTGCCAGAAGCAATTGAAAACAAGACCGAAAGTCTGCTTAAGTCCCTGGGAGATATTTATTTCGATTATGATCGATTTTCTATTAGGAATGATGCAATTTCAGTTCTGAAAGAAAATGCCCAAACACTGGCTTCCGGTTTGTCGAATAACAAGATTATAATAGAAGGCCATTGTGATCAGCGTGGAACGGAAAGTTATAATATGGTGCTTGGTGAGCGCCGAGCAAATGCGGTGAGGGAATTTTTAGTGGATTTGGGAGTCCCTAGTGAAAAGTTGCAAGTTGTGAGTTATGGAAAAGAGAAGCCATTTTGCACCGATCAGAATGAAAAGTGCTGGCAAGAAAACCGACGGGGTCATTTTGTGGTGCAGTAAGAGGTTTGAGGCATTGGGCTAGAGACGTTTCTTTGGAGGAGTGTTTTGAATGGAGCAAATGGTCCATTCTTGCTGAGAAGTCTGTCGGGTCCTTTCCTTATAATGTTATATTCATACCTTTTGAATTATCGGCAGTGTCCCTGATTCTTCTGTCTGCTTGATTCTTTACACTTCCAGTGTCCAGCTCTGCTGATCTTTCGGTTTTTCCCACCAGGGATGGCTGATTCCTCATAATTCTCCATGGTCCTCGTCCTGTTAATGCGCCTATGTTATCCAGCCAGGGCTAAGGAAGAAGAGGTCATAAGTCAAAGGTGCTTTCATGAGCTTCATAAGTATGTGACCAATTTGTTAAGTGAGGTGTAGGGAATGGAAATATATCAAAATCTGTTCGCCAATATTCCTGAACACTTTGACCACGAATTCACGAGTGAGGTATTGAGGAATCGTTCTGTCCGAATTGAACGGATAGTGTCTCGGGGTCAGGCGTCTCCACCAGACTTTTGGTATGACCAGGCAGAGCATGAATGCGTGGTGGTCCTGGCAGGAAAGGCCAGACTCAAAATTGATCGACAACCTGAAATAATGGTTGGTCCTGGGGATATTCTTTATCTTGCAGCGCATACCAAACATCGCGTGGAATGGACCGATCCCCAACAAGACACGATCTGGCTTGCCGTGTTTTGGAAGGACTGAAGCATTGTGGAGTTAAAACCTGACCTGTCGAACACGTTCTTCTGTGTCGATTGCACTGCTCAATATGTTTCTGAGTCGGCGGTGGGGAAAAAGGAGAGACGATTTCGTTGAATGTCTAGATAACAAAAGGGGTGATCAGCCAGAATGCTCCTTTGATTAAGAAAAACACCACTCCATACCATCCAAAATTTTTCATTCAGCTAGCTTCCTCATCAGGATTCAGTGCTGTTTCCATTTTAAATGTGCGCATGGTTGCCCTTCTCTGGTCAAGAGGTAAAAGGCGCCGCTGCCTGGTTTTGTCATGCAGGGGATTGTGTGCTTTAAGGCTTCATGTCGCCAATGTTCTTGCGGCCTGTGATTTCCTCGTGAGGTTCCCCCTGAAAAAGCGGGGAATACGTTTGGGTACTCGTTTTTGATAGTCGTTATACGTTTCTCCATGAAAAGCCACCAAATCCTTCTCTTCCCATTGAATGGCTATCAGAATATAGATGGTTGTTAGCACCGCAAAGACCAGATGGGCAATCGTCATTGTTGGGATGGTCCAGAAGGCCAAGAGCCAATCGACATAGAGAGGATGCCGTACCTGCTGATACAGAACAGGGGTCTTGAACGATAAAGGTGTGTCCACCTGTTTTCGTAGATAGAGCCAGACCTGCCGCACACCGAACAAATCAAAATGATTGATGAGGAATGTGGCCATGAGAACCAATCCCCAACCTGCCGCAAATAGGCCATACAGCAGGCTCTGTCCGACTGGGTTTTGAATGTGCCAAATTTCGCTTCCTATGGGTTGCCAGGCATAAAACAGGAGAGTGTTGGTACAGAGACATAGGTGCTGCATTCAATGGGTTTGGGAATATATTGTGTCTACCATTATTTAAAGGTCTGCCGGGCCATGACACTGTGCTGGACCGCAAAAATTCCCAACAGAAATGAATTGATGGCCAGAGCTTGCCAGACTGGAACCCAGGGTTGGCGATCTATGGTATGGGAGACGCCAAAATTTCCAAGAAAGCCTACGGCATACAAAAAATAGCTAGGAAAGATAGGTGGTATAGGGTGCCATAAACAAAAAACACTAGGCGTTTTCTAATCGTAGCTCCTTGAGATTCGGATGTTTAGGGGGCAGACTGCCTCAGGTTGGGCCTGAGGCAATCTGCTTTGCTTGTCGTCAGTTGGTTCCTTCCGTATTCACTGATATGGCCACTGGTACGGGATTCGATACAATGTCGAAAACCGGTGAATACTTCGTCAGTTTCCTGAGGGTCTCGGCTGGGGCGTCACTTTTCACGGTGAAATGAATCCGGAGATTTTGATAGCCCGGTCGAACGTCTTTGGATAGCCCCAGAAACCCACGAAGATCCAAGTCTCCCTCCAAGCTAGATTCTACAGCGTCGATTTTGATGCCCTGGGCGGCCGCATGATAGACCATCGATGTGGTCAGGCAGGCCGCCAAAGCATGAAGGACAAACTCTACCGGGTTGGCTCCCTGATCCTGTCCTAACAAGACGGGCGGTTCATCGGCATCCAGGACAAACGGCTCAGTTCGGGTCGTATCTTCTTTGCCCACTCCGTAAAATTCCTTGATTGTTGTGCGATTGTGTCCCCCATTGATCCAGGTATTGGTGGCCCGAAACTGAAATTTGGCCAAACCCGGTTCGCCTTGAATGGCATTGATATTGTCCCCTAATTGTTCGACGTTGACCCCATTGATGGTTGATGGTGTGGTGACTGATGACATGGCACATCCTCCTGGTTGAGTGTGAAACAGCATGTAAAAAAAGAGTTGATCCGCCTGACGGCACATATCCTGAAGGTTCCGTTTACCAGCTGGTGTTTGAGACTTTGAACCTCGCTCATCCTGGCTTGTTACGTTGTTACTATCTGTTCCTTTTCCCTGAGAACCTGTTTGATCTGTGATGTCTTCCATGCCAAGGTATTGTGCATGGGGTGTGCCAAATTGAAATTTCCAATAAAAATCAATAAAAACAATTTGTTGTAATACCGTGACCTGTGAAGTTCGCTCATGAAAATTGCCGAATTGCGAAATTTCATAAGACGAATTTGCGAAAGTTCGCAAATCCAATAGAATTCTGGAAATGAAGAAATTCTGAAAGGGAATCGGGAAGATTTGAAAAAATACGGAGAGAAATTGCGCAGGAATTATTTCACGCGTGTAATACCCAGGGCTTTCATTCGGGAGGCGAGAGTCGAAGCGTTCATGCCTAGCAGCTTGGCGGCTCCTTGTTCACCGGATACTTTCCAACTACTTTGTTCCAGGGCTAGCAGAATGTTTTGACGCTCCAGATCCTGAAGTTCCTGAAGGGTGCGGATGCTAGTGGGGGACTCATGTTTAAGGGGTTTGTGAGGAGAAGAACGTCTCTCTTCAACGCCAGGGAGAGCACGGTCAAGATTCAGTTGCCCGTTTTTGGCAGTAATGACGGCCCGTTCGATCACGTTTTGCAATTCCCGGACATTTCCCGGCCAATGGTACGCAGTCAGGCGTCTGAGCGCGTCAGGGGAAAGAGGCGCCACTGTCCGACCAATCCGTTGAACGAAATGCTGAACAAAGGTGTTGGCCAAGAGGACCACATCCTCTCCGCGTTCCCGTAAAGGCGGAAGAGGGATGGGGAATACATTCAGTCGATAATAGAGGTCTTCCCGGAATATGCCTTCTTGGGCTTCCTTTTGTAAGTCTCGATTCGTGGCTGCCAGGACACGGACATTCACCTTTTTGGTTTGGGAACTGCCAACGGGTTCAAATTCTCCTTCCTGAAGAACACGCAACAGTTTCCCTTGAAGATCCAATGGCAATTCCCCGATTTCATCCAGAAAAATTGTCCCGCTGTTGGCTAAAGTAAATCGCCCCTCCCGTTTTTTTGTGGCCCCGGTAAAGGCCCCTTGTTCATGTCCGAAAAATTCGCTTTCGATCAAGGTGGCAGGAATGGCGGCGCAATTCACTTTGATAAAGGGATGATCGTGGCGCCGGCTATTGGCATGAATGGCGCGAGCCATCACCTCCTTGCCAGTTCCGGTTTCACCCGTAATGAGCACGGTGGCCTCGGTATCGGCGACTTGTTGGATATCCCGGATGACGCGCATCAACGCGGGGCTATTCCCGAGAATTTCCCCAAAATGTTGAAGCTCATGTAATTCTTCTTTGAGAAATTCCGTTTCGATGGTTAGGGATCGAATTTTTTGTTCCGCTTCCAGACGTTCATTTACATTACGAAGAATCAGGGTGTAATAGACTCTTCCCTCCATATGAAATTGGGAAAGCGTGGCTTCTGCGGGAAATTCCGAGCCGTCTGTGCGGAGGGCCTTGAAACCACCTGAAATCCAGAGAGATCGCTGGCCTACAGGTTTCGTGTTGAGATCTTGGATCAGAAGTCGTAATTTTTCAGAGTCCTTTTGGGGAAGAGAGTGGGAAAAATTCTTACCAAACAAATGGGTGGCTTTACATTGAAACACCTTCTCGGCAGCCGGATTGATTCGGGTTACTCGAAGTTCTTCATCTAGTTCAATAATGGCATCCATTGCACTGTCTAAAAATCGCCGCAACTTTTGTTCACGTTCACGTGTAGCGGATTCCGCTTGGAGACGCTGGAGTTCGGCGCTCGCTCTTGATGCAAAAATTCGAAAAATCGTCTGCACCCGGGGCTCTGCTGGCATGGGTCTGGTATCCATGACCGCTAAATGTCCAAGAATATTTCCGACCGAATCGGTAAGCGGGAGACCCATATAGCTGGCTGCCTTCATGCCGATGATATCCGGATCAATAGGAAAAAGATTTAATAAGTTGTCTGGAAAATGGATGAGCCGGGCCTGCTCGATAACGTGCTCGCACGGGGTATTGGCAATATCCATTTCCCAATTTTCGAGGAATGTGCCATCTAAATAAAACGCCAGGGCTTTCAAGCGGCGGGAATCAGGAAAATATTCCGTGACCCAGGCGGCATGGGTGTCCAGAGCTTTGGCCAGGTTTTCCACAAGGGCTTCAAAGAATCGTTCCCCTGTGACAGTGGCTGTCCCCTCCAGGATTGTCCGGAGTGCCGTCTCTTCGTTGAGATTTGTGAACGGATGGGGATGGGATCCTGGCATAGCGCCTCCCAAATACGAACCTATTATGATCCATTCGTTTTTAAGGTGTAAAGATTGGGCTATTATAGGCTCAGAGATACTGGATTTTCACAGGGTACAAAGGCAGAGCGTTTGATTAGATTCGGAAGGTAAATGCCAGATGCTGTTTTAAGGGTAGGTAAAGCTGTATGAGGTTTGGAATAAATGTTGAAAGGAAATTGATAAGTTACAGACATCGTTATGGTAAGGTATTTTGATTTTATCGAAGGGTATTGAATTCTTGGGTATTCCTGGACAGGTGACTGAGAGTCCAGGCGGTAGAGACATGATGATGCCATCCCTTATCTATGTGGTTGATCCTATGTGTTCGTGGTGCTGGGGATTTTCCCCAGTCATTGATGAGATTATTCGGCAATATCGAGATCGGGTCACGATCGAGGTATTGTTGGGTGGTTTGCGTCCCGGCAATACTGAACGCTTTGATGAGCAGCGGCGTGCCTACATCCTCAGCCATTGGTATGCGGTCCATGAACGGACTGGTCAGCCATTTAACTTTAATTTTCATCCGGAGCCTTCGTTCATTTATGATACCGAACCACCATCACGGGCGATGAAAGTAATTCGGCAATTGGCTCCGGATAAGGAGTTTGTGTTTTTGACTTCTGTGCAGGAAGCATTTTATATGAAAAACCAGGATGTCACGCTTCTGGAGATATTGGCTGATCTGGCCTGGACTCAGGGTGTTGACCGTGCCAGATTTCTGCAAGAGTTTCATGATCCTGCGATGAAACAATCGGTCTGGCAGGAATTTGATCGGGCTCGTCGGTTGAGAGTGAGTGGTTTTCCTGCGCTACTTGGTCAAAATGGTCATGACTACATCAGGCTGACGCAGGGATATCAACCCACAGGGGTATTGGTTCCAAAAATTGACAAATGGTTGGATGGATTATCTTCTGGCTTCTCCAGTTCGTCGAGAGGATAGATCATTGTCTGAGGATGGGATGATGGATGATCCTAGGATTCTGTGGTTGTGTTTATCCATGAACGAAGACCATACAATGAGTATGGCTTCAATTTTCACAGGAGGGTACGTGATGCGGAAGGTTTTGAACGTGTGTTTTGGGATTGGAACGGTTCTGATCGTTGGTTTTGGATTTGCCACCGCTTCGGTTGCGGAAATGGCCAAATGGAAACTGGACCATGATCATTCCAGAGTGGGATTTCAAGTTGCCCATATGGTGGTATCCAAAACCAATGGGAAGTTTACCGAGTATTCAGGAGTCGTGGAGATGGATTCGGAGGCCAAAGAATTTAAAACCATTGAAGCGGTCATCCAAACCGCCTCAGTCACGACCGACCACCAAAAACGGGATGAGCATTTACGAAGCCCTGATTTTTTTGACGTTCAGAAGTTTCCGACCATGACGTATACTATGAAGAGTTACAAGAAAACCGGAGATGAGTACACCGCTGTCGGGGATTTGACCTTGTTGGGGGTCACCAAAGAGATCACCTTAGCCGGAACGTTTAATGGGGTCGCTCAGGATCCTTGGGGTAATACTCGGGCTGGTTTCACGGCTGCCGGCACGATTAACCGAAAGGATTTCGGCATGAAATTCAGCAAATTATTAGATAGTGGTGGAATGCTCGTGGGTGATGAGGTCAAAATCATCCTGGAAATTGAAGTGATCAAAGAAAAGACCGTCGAAAAAGTGAAACAAGAAAAAGAATAAAAGGACAGGGAAAATGTGTGGGAACCGTCTGAATTTTCCCTGTGAGCATTGCTGAGAAAATCTGATCTGTGAAGGAATAGAGGAAAGAAAGGTTTGGTGAGGCCATATCATGGTAAGCCAATCGGCAAGCTCAGAACATTTTTCCCAAAGAATTTGCCAAAGTCCAGATCCCTTCACCTTGAACGCGGATTTTTCCCGGTAAGCTGAGGATGGACAGGCTGTTTAAGGCCCGTCAGCTAACAGGGCAATCAGTGAGGAGAGAAATTTGGCAGCGATGGCCAAATTCGCCGGTTGGATGGACTCTAGGGTATCAGATGGCTGATGGAAATGGGTGTGCCTGCCGCTGCTGACGACTGTCACGGTCGGCACCCCAGCCTCAAAAAATGGGACATGATCTCCCCCAGGGAAATATCCATACATTTGGATATTGTCGCCTAATCCCGCCTGTGCGGCCGCTTGCTGAGCCAGATTCTTATCCATTCGAGTGACTCCAACCGTCAGTTTTCCATCCCCCGCTCCTAGATGATCAAGATTGATCATGGCGACTGTTTGATCCAATGGGAAAACGGGATGGCTGACGTAGAGCCTCGATCCCAGTAGGCCTCGTTCTTCTCCGTCAAAAGACACGAAGAGAACGGTCCGTTTGGGTGAGGTGGCGCTTTGGGAGAGCATTCTGATCAGTTCCAACATCACGGATGTTCCAGATGCATTGTCATCGGCTCCAGGAAAAAGCAAGCCGGCTTGCCGGCCAAAGTGGTCGCGATGCGCACCGATGAGAATGAGTTCTTGGCGTAGCTCCTGATCGCGACCCGGTAACATGCCGATGACATTGGTCAGCGTTCCGGGCTGACTGTGGGCTTCCCACTGCAATTGGACCAGAAGCGGAAGTGGTCTGCAGCGAAATGTCCCGATATCGTTGGCGGCTTGTTGCAAGGCTTCGAGCGAGCCGTGGGCTGCTTTCAATGCCTGGTCAAGAACTTCCCCATGGATCCATGCCCCAGGGATGGGACGGTTGTCGGGTGTTTCCCCATAGATGGCCAGAGGGTCTTGCCCCAGACCTTTGCGGGCTTCATAGCGACCAAGCAGTGGACCGGTTGCCGTCAAATAGCCGACTGCGCCTCTTTCTTTGGCGATTGCCGCTTTTTCTTCATGCGTGACCCACCCTGGGTAGGAAGGGGGAGTCCCCCGGAGAAATAGGACGATGCGATTGTCGACATTCATTCCTTGATACTCATCTATTCCGCGGGCATGGTCGACAATGCCGTATCCCACAAAGACAATTCTGGCAGTGGTTCTGGTGGAAGGAGAATCCAAGATTGGAAGAAACTCTTGACCTGGAACAAGTGACATCGTCATTGACGTCTGGTTTGTGTGGAGAAGTGAAAGGGTGATTGTCGATGGCTCCAGCAATTGGACTGCCGTCATGGACCGTTGTTGAAACCAATGAAAATCCTGTTCTTGTTTTAAAAAGTGGTTAGCCGGTTGTAAGCCGAGAGATTGGAATCGATCAACCAGATAGGCGGCCGATTGCAAGCTACCATCCGTGCCGGCCTGCCGACCTTGATAGGATGGATGACTCAGTTCGCGAATGTCCTGGATCATATTCCCAATATCCATGGGAATGGATGGAAAAAAAGAGGACGGCATGTCAAAGCTCAAAGCAGGGGTCGTGAGGGAAAGTCCTATCAAAATTTGGGCAAGGAGAAATTGAAACAAGTGTTCTACCTATTCCTTGTCATAACGGGAAATAAAAAATATTGGGCAGTGGAAGCGTACTATCGAATGTGCGAAAAATGGAGCATGTGGCGGAATTCGTGCCGGGCTTTAGTCCTCCAGGGGAATGGTGATGACAATGGCCCCCATGAGGTCCCCCTTTCTGAAATCACGTTTAGGGCTTAAGGGATGACTATTATGGCAGGTAGTGCAGGTATCGTTTATCGCTTTGTCGGCATAAATGGCTTGAAATAATCGCTTTTTTCCGGTGGAAACAATGCCCCGTTTAGGTGTATCGGAGTTGAGCGAAAGTTGTTCCAGGGCCTTTCGCTCGAAATCCGTTGCCGGTCCATTCCTTCGATAAATTGGCCACAGACTAATTAGACGAAATCGGATGCCGTGCCCCGATTCTGCGACTAATTTACTGGAAATATGGAGAAACTGCGCAGGGAGGGGAATGGCATTTTTGTTTTCCCAATCTTCTCGCGCCATGACGACGCCTTGTTCCTGCATCCTCTTCACGATATGCGTTGTGTAGACCTGTCGGTCGGCCTCCACGATGGCATGGATAAAGTCTGCCACTTTCTCCGGTGACAGATTTTTCAGGCTGTTGGATTCACCAGCGTGAAGAGATGATGAAAAGCCCGTTCCCATGAGAATGGTCGTAAGAAACAGCATAGATAAGCCGGTCCTATGACCTCGTATCTTTATCATGACACCGTACTCCTTTCCTTCGCCAAGTGGGCATTCGAGACGGGTAAGGTAATCAAGCAAGTCGTTCCTTGTTTCTCTTCACTTTCCATTCGAATGTGGCCGCCTAATTTATTGATAATTCGATAGGCTACGGTGAGTCCAAGGCCTGATCCTTCTCCCTGTCCCCTCGTGGTAAAAAAAGGATCAAAGACTCTAGGCAGATGAGTTGCGGCGATGCCGGGCCCCGTGTCTTTTATGCGGATTTCCAGATCGTGTCCGGAGGTTTCTGTCGAAATATCAAGTTTCCCGCCTTGTTGCATCGCTTGAAAAGCATTGGTGATGATGTTGGTAAAGACTTGCCCAAGTTCCAGGGCTTTTCCTTGAATGGATGGGATAGGCCCCAGGTGAGTCTGTATGTCCACCGGGACTGAGGGAAAGAGATCCTTGACCGTCGTCAGGGATTGTTCCAACAGTTCATTGAGGTTAATGAGCGTTTGTCCTTCAGTCAAATTTTTCCCGGATTGACCGGTAAAGTCCCTAACAACGGAAGCCATACGTTTACCATGCTGAACGATGCCCCTGGCATATTCTTTGATTTGCTCGGGGTTGGTCTCCTCCTGAATGGCTTCGCCTAATCCAATGACCCCGACTAATGGATTATTGAGTTCATGTCCAATCCCGGCACTGAGAACGCCCAAACTCGCCAGTTTTTCCCCTTGGATAACCCGGTCCTGAAGGATACTTTCTTCTGTCGTATCTCGTAAAACCAGTCCGGCACTTGGCCCCCTTCCTGGTCGGGCCTGGACACCAAACCACCGGTACCGGAAGGTTCGCTGATTGATTCGAATTTCCTGGCGATTGGCGCTTGATTGGGCCCAATTCGTGGGTACCAGGGGATCTTGCAACGAGGTGTTGGATGGCTTGGTGTTTGTATTGTCTGAATATGGAGGTTCCAAAACCTGGACTGCGTGCATTTCTTGTTTAAGCCGGTTTTGTGTCGCAGGATCCAAGGAGAAAATTTGGAATAATGGGGTGCCGATGATCTCACCGTTAGTGACGGCAAAGGCCTCTTTCGAGGCCTTATTCAAATATTCGATGTGTTCATCGGGGCCAATCATGAGGACTGGGTCAGGCACATTATCTAGAATTTTTATGGTCGACTCCTCAAGGTATTTCACTTCCTGGGTTTTCAACTCAACTTGGCTTTCCAATCCGGCGAACTGTGAAGCCAGTTGTTGGTTCATGCGATTGACTTCATCGGCTAATTCTTCAATCTCATCTCCAGTGGATAAGGTCAGGGGTTCGCGATACTCCCCTCTGCCGATTTGCTGAGCCGCTTCCTGAAGGCGACGAATGGGTGCGGAAATTCGATTAGCCGCTATATATCCCAATGTGACGAGCAGTATCACTCCGAGTAACCCAAAAGCTGCCGTCCATTTAAAAAAATGCTCTATGGGAGCAAAAACCTCTCCAGATGACTGCCAGACAAACATATGCCAGGTCTGGCCGGTGGATATTTGGGTAATCGGATTGGTATTGCTCAGGGGGGCAAATCCAATGATGGAGGCTGCAGTGCCCCCATGCCCATCGCTTGGGGCTGGAGTCCATCCGGCATGTAGGGGGGTGACGAGGGGGATAAGGCTGGTGTCACTAATTGTGGTGCCGGTGGGAAGAATTGGGCAGCTCAAGACGACGCCACGGCTGTCAATGAGCATGACATGACCGGTTTTGCCAAATCGAATAATATCGATGGAAGGGGCAAAGAACTCTTTGGCGTCGTAAATTCGATGCAGAACGCCGATGGCTTCATACCGCAAGCTATCCATGATGGGGAGCGCGAGCGTAAACGTATAGACTCCCCGTGGCGAATCAAATGCTATCTGGCCTATATATGGCTGACCGACTCCATTGTGGAAGGCACCTTTCCACCATGCTTCTTCCCGATGAAGGTAGGGAATGTCGGAATCCAGGCTCGCCACGACCCGTCCTGCATGATCGGTAATATATAAGCCACGTGTGGCAGACCGGGTAATCACCGGAATGGGGTGGCCGGGGTCAATAAAAGTTCCTCCCACATGTTTTTGCAGGACCTCGGCAAATGGTCCTTTCAGAATTCTTTGCAGGATGTCGGCATCCTTGGTGTTCCAGGCTTCTTGTTCCTGTTTGAGGGTGAGAGCCAGCTCTTGTGTAGTCAACTCACTGAGGGCATCGCGGGTGTGCTCCAGTTTTTCTATGATCTGGATATCTGTTGTCAGTAAGGCTGTGCGAGCAATTTCATCTGCCATGACTAGATCAAGCTTCCTGGCCGTTTCTGTTGCGAGAGCTTCAAAGCTGGATCCATTGACCTCGCGAATTTCCTGTGTGCCCTGGTAGAAAGCCAGCAGGAGTCCAATGATCAAGGGGAGGGCACCGACCAACAGCATGGACAGAACCAGTTTTTTGGTCAGTCCTTTTTTTCTTTTGGCGGGTGTAGGTTCAGGGTTGTCCATCGAACACCTGATCGTCAACAGGAGGAATGGCGGGAAAGGACAATCGGAACGTGGTGCCTTTCCCCTGTTCGCTTTCGACTTGCAGATCCCCATGATATTTTTTGACAATCGTTTTGACGTTATAGAGTCCGAGTCCCGTCCCTTGGCCTTTAGGTTTAGTTGAAAAGAAGGGATTGAAAATCTTTTGGAGGTGTTCGGGGGAAATGCCACAGCCCGTATCGCTGATCGCGATCTGAACCGTTCCGTTGCTGTGTGAGGTGGTAATGGTGAGGCTGCCTTTTTCTTCCATGGCATGAATGGCGTTGGTGATAAGGTTGATGAATACCTGCAGCATTTCTTCGGGTTTCGCCTGGACGGACAAGCCGTTTTGGTAATGTTTCTGAACGGTAATTTCTCGAAATTTTGTCGCAAATCTGGAAATGCTTAAGGCTTCATCCAGTCTCGCATGGAGGTCGATTCTTTCGAGTTCCTGATGACTGGACGAACGAACATAATCAGTGATATTTCGTGAAATGGCTTGAATGCGTTGAGCCGCTTCATGGATGCTGGCGGCGTGAAGTCGAATGCGATCGAGGTTGGTTTCCTCCTGAATTTCTTCGGCCATGGCCAAAATGACATACAGAGGGTTATTGATGTCATGGGCAATCCCTGAGGCAAAGGTTCCCATGCTGGCTAATTTTTCCGATTGAAACAGTTGTGCTTGGATAAAGGTTTGATGTCGGATCAACTCTGAGAGAACTTTGGCCGCGGTTCCCCCAAGCACTTCCGCCCCACTGTGTTTGTGCTCCGTAATATATGAAGGAAGAATGGGGTCACCCGTCACGTCAATGATCAAATTCACCTTGTCTTCCTGGATAAGCTTCAGAGGATGAGAGACTGTCGGGATGTTGTGAAGTCTGGCAAGTTGAAAACCCAAGGCGTGAGGATTGGTGTCGGCAATGCCCAGAAGGCGGATATGCGGTAAATTAAGAAAGGATTCCAGCATGGCCGTTCCCCCCTTGCCGGCCCCGAGAATGGCGATGGTAATTGGAGGTTCAACGGTTGACATAGAATCCCTCCGTGATTGTTGGAGTGGAGGATGATGTGAGGCTAGGGTTGGGTGGGGCGCATGAGAGATTTCTCCATGGCTCAACGTTTATATGGCATAAAGCCCTATCCTGAGGATAGGGCTTTACTCGATATACCATCGTCTTCTTCATGGGGAACGATTCTCCCGCGAGAAGAATCTCGAAATCTGAAAAGTTAGTCCCGTCAGATTACAGGCGATTGAGATCGCGTTTTTCCATGGCGGTGGCCACGGATTTAATGAGTTTTTCCTTTTCAACCGGTTTGACCAGATAATCCACGATCCCCTTATTGAGAAATCCCGTGGCCATTTCCATATCCGGAAATCCCGTGAGGACAATGAGGGGAACACGTGGCCATTGTTGTTGAAAATAGTTAATGGCTTCCACGCCGTTGATTTTTGGCATTCGAATATCCGTAATAATAACGTCCAACATTAAGGGGTTTTCACCTTGATGGATTGCCTCGATAGCCTTTTCGCCATCTTCGGCCTCGATGACATCATATCCGGTCTTTTCGAGAGTCATGCGCACAACTTTTCGGACATCGGGCTCATCGTCCACGACGAGAACCAGGCCGTTGGTTTTGTGTCCTCCAAACATTGCTGCAGTTGTTTCCGCCATCACTGTTCTCCTTTGGTGTTAGGTGAGTAGCCTTATTGGATTTTCAATTGGTCAGAGGGAAAAGAAGAATGTTCTTCTCTCTTCTGAATGGACAATATTATCGTAATCAACTAATAAGAGAAAGGGTTAATTTGGCCTTAATAACGGGCATATTTGGAGTGGCCAAGGCGGATATAGGGTAAATCGCCCTGGTGTGCCCAATACTCTTCCTAAAGCCTGCCTGTGAATGGTCCCGTTTTCCCCCCTTCTGTTCATTTCGACGTCTCA
This sequence comes from Nitrospira sp., assembly GCA_020430245.1. GTDB lineage: Bacteria > Nitrospirota > Nitrospiria > Nitrospirales > UBA8639 > Nitrospira_E. The sequence continues at coordinate 12,310 of JAGQKG010000022.1, read as the reverse complement.
ACTCGGATCAGTCAACTTTTTGGATGATTCTCTTTCTCTTGCGGGTGCCATAAGGGAACTATCATTTTTTGAAAGTGTTGGCAATGGGCTGGTGCCTCCATTGAAATACTTGAATCCATCATTTTGTCTCATAGCTATCTTGGATGGGCGGAGCCAATCATCGCGTTTACGCCAATATGAGGAAACAAAGGGATGAACGTTGGATGGTGCCGAAGGTTGACGGGTTTTGTGAGTTCTGATGGCAACTGTGGGAAAGATCTTTTCAGGTGACCAACGAAATGCTCAGCCAGTGGCCTCTAACGGACGAATCGGTAGTGCTTGAAACTAAGATGACGTGAATCATGAATGTCTGCATTAAGTGTTTTTCCGATTCGTGGCGCACTGTTATGCTGCCAATTCTGTTACAGGCCGCTAGTATGTACAATCCCAAGGTGTCCTGATCATAGAATAGGTTGACGGTGTCTTCGTTTTATCCGTTTTGGTTCTCGAAAGCATCATATGGCATTTTGAAGAACAAATCCGAATTTTTCGATTGTGCGAATTAGGAGGGAAAATGAAGCAGGAAGCGTGTAAGGGAGTCAGGAAGAACGTCCTCGAAGGTATTTGTGGGAATGCCGGTGAAAGTGGAGCGGACCATCGAATTCTCTGCCATGCAGAGAGCCATTTCTCTCGGGACAGCAGGGTACTCTTGGAGGCTGGCGGCCTATGTTCAGCTACGGAAAAACGCAAACTATGTTGGTGATAGAGAAGGAGACGAAGGGGAGCCGGGGGGAGTGAATAATTCTGGGGTGCCCAATGGCAGAGTTTCGACATAAATGGAACTTGATGGAAACGCGAAACCGGACTTCTCGCCCTCGACGATTTCCTTGATTTTGTATGCCAAGCGTTCTTTGGCTTCCAACCACTCACCCCACACAATGGTTTTCGTAAAACAATAGAGCATAATGTCAATGCTCGAGTTGCCGAATGAATCCAGAAAAATGAAGGTTTTGGTCTTTTCCGGATTGGTTTCAAAGTCACCACACTCGTAAATATAGGTGGAAATGGCATGGATAATGTTCCGAATCTGATCATGAGTCGAGCGATACTCGATCCCGATCTTCCAATAAATTCTCCGGTTCGTCATGCGGGAGTAATTGATCAAGGCTTCATTAGCCAATTTCGAATTGGGAAGTGTGACCAGGGCTTTGTCGAATTGACGGACTTTTGTCGCACGAAATCCAATTTCCTCCACGGTGCCTTCCACGTCAGGCGTTTTGATCCAGTTGCCTTTTTCAAAAACCCGATCCAAAAATATCGTGAGTCCCGCAAACATATTCTTAATGAAATCCTGAGCGCCGAGGGCGACCGCCATGCCGACCAGTCCCAAGCTACCGATCACCGCTGCAACATTGAATCCCCATTCCTGAAACACGGCGGCGATGCCTAAGCAGACCACCACGAACTTTGCGACTTTGACGAAAAACCCCTTAATGGTGTCGTGCATACTTTGGCTGCCGAAGAGTGTAATGAATCGATCAAGCAGAACCGACAGCGGGTCCAGAATTCGAAAAATCGCCCAGAAAATCGTGAAGGCAATCAAGGACCGGATGATTTGTGCAAAGATCCCGTCCAACGCGGGGGACAAGGAGACGACTTGTCCGGAAATGTACAGACCAATAACGACAAATGTGAATTCAAGCGGACGTTCAATGGCTTCCAGGATGCGATTGTCTATGTCCGTTTTGGTTCGTCCGGTCAATTGTCGCGAGAGACGGGAAAAAAAACGGAAGAAAATTCGACGGACAAACAAGAATGCCAGAAACACTCCGAACGCAATAAAGATATCACCCAGGGTGGTATTCAAAATGCCGATTTGCCAGACCGTAAGAATTTCCTGCCAAAAATTTTGAAGCATAAATCGAAGACTCCTGACCTCAATGAAAAGATTCAAGGTTAGTTGAAAGAAATTTTTTGGGGATTGGCAGGATAAAGCCCGGCGTGCCTCTGAATGACATTGCTGGACGGAATGTTGAATGAGGATCAATCATGCCATGAAATTATTCACGGGAAGGGTAAAAGAATTCAATGTAAAGGTCAATTTTCATTTTGGAATTGGTGAGAAATCTCCTGGGGATGAAGGAGCGCAATGAGCTATTGGAATCGGAGTCTTTGGCGTCACACGGTCTGGGATCAGCCCTATTGCCTAGACTCTCGGAGCGCGTGTGATAGGATAAATGATATTGGCACTGTTTATGATGTATTTGAGTGAGTAGGAGAAAGGAAAGCCGGGAATGGTATCAAGTCATCAGGGCTGGATGAGCGTGCCATTGGTCATCATGGGATTGGTGGGATGTGTGGGACAGCAGGAATTCATAAACGCTCAGCAAGTGGCTATCGGGCGTGGCATTGTCGAGGGCACTAAAGGCTACCAACAGATTCAACAAGAAGCGTTGTCTGCCGATAGGTCTTTAAGAAAGGTTCAGGGGCAGGTGTTTAAAATCGAAGGCGCGGCCTATGTCGTGCATGTGAACGATCAGATTGAGGCCCGATTGCCTTTTGATGAAAATACCCGGATTGATCGCCCGGCGCATGTGGGAGATTGGATTGAGGCGCACCTCGATCAGTCCGGTCGCGCCAGAATCATTCGGAATATCGACGGTCACATTTCACTCGAATAAATTTCACTCGAATAAGTTCCTTCCTGTTCAATCTTGCCCTTCTCCGGTTCCTCCTTGAGGCGTCCCAAGAGTCCGCCCTCAGAAGGCTTGTCTTGCGCCTTTTCTCAACTGAGAATGTTGAGCGGTGATGTTGTGCCCTTGAGAGTCGTTGGAAGTGACATCGGGCGGGGAACACTGGGCAAAAGGAAGCAGTCTAATATCCAGGGAATCCAGGGATAAAAGGAAGGAGAATGGAGATCGCAATGAGAATGATGATGATCCATTCGAGAATTTCCATCCGCCGATTGCCGGTTTGACCGGCCATCTTGTCATACAAATTATCAAGTGTGTTCAACTTGCGGAGAATACTGGTATCCCAACTTTGCAAGTGAAACCGCTGTGACGCTAGTCGCGACACTCTGGCCAGATATTGATCGCCGAATAATTTAAGCGTGTTGGTGACCCGTTCAAAGAGAATCGCGCTATCCACCTGCATACCTGCGATTCGGCGAAGATTAACATCCGATGACCCCGGCCAACGGAACCCATGCCGGCTTTCCTGTGTGAGGGCGCCATAAGCCTCATCGAGGGCCTCGTCTAATTGGTGATCGAGAAATCGTCGCTCGACTAATTCTACATTAGCGAATTCTAAAACAGCCCGTACATCATCCATTTCTTCTCCGATCATCAGCGCCGCATTCCAATCAATGAGGGTCAGGTCCTGTGCTCCAAAGGCAATCTGGCTGGTGGTGGCATCATGAATCTCCTGGTCTGATAAGGGCTGATCCTCACAACGCAGAATTTGAGAGAGAAGCGTGCCGTGTTGGCTCACAAATTGCGACAGATCTAACGCGGGTTGAGTCGAGAAAATATGGAAAATCGCATAGTCTTCGACGAATTCGGATATATTCGGTTTTTCAATTGCCGGACCTAATGTGGTCAGAAGAGACTGGACGTGGCGGAATGTGCCTTCAAGCAGTTGAGGGTTTTCGTAGAGTGCTTCACTTAACGGGAGCAGGGATGCAAATGGCCCGGCCAGTGGAATCTGGTAGGTCACCATGATTGCGCCGAAGTCATAGAGCACGGTTTCGACGGTGCGAAGGGTGTGATTCACTCCGAGGCTGATGGGTTCCAGCTCTTGCGTAATGCGGAGTGGCGGGGGATGATAATCAAAGTATTCCGGTGCCGGCCGTTTCCGTTTGATTCGCCCTCGCTCTTTTGTTGCGGTAATCAGCTGTTCGGCTTCGTCGATTTGAATGGACGCACCCACGTCATAGGCAAAGACGACGATGCATCTCCCGTCTTGTATGTGAAAGGTATCCAGAACGCTCATGGGCGGCATGTGGCACTTTCGATGCAATGAGTTGAAGTCTGACTCCATGGCGACATATGGATGTGATTTTCTCGTTTCAGGGTGAAAAAATCATGGAGCCATCGGAGGCACAATCACAACTGTTTATTGTCCAAGACTTCACATGCATGGAAGAGCCCAGAACCTACAGGGGCTCAGGTTCATGGATCTACACGTCATACATGGAATCAGGCCGTGGAACTTCCACTTCCATGCCGGGAAATTCAGTGGTCAGCCTCATGGCAAAGGCGAGCGACTGACGTTCTTCACCATGCACCACAAAGACTTTTCGAGGAAGTGGTGTGATCGCCCGGACATAGGCGAGGAGATCATTCCGGTCTGCATGAGCGGAATATCCATTCAACCGGACCACTTGAGCACGCCGTTGCGTAGGGACTCCAAAAATCGGCACCGTGTCCCATTCCTCCGCCAGTTTACGTCCTAACGTGTGCTCGGCTTGCCAGCCCACCAGGACGATCACATTGGCTTCGTCCTCAATGATATGTTTAAGATGATGCACCACGCGTCCCCCTTCACACATGCCGGAAGCGGAAATAATCACACAGGGGCCGCTGCGGCGGTTCAGAAGCTTGCTGTCTTGAGCCGTTGAGATGAAAGTGATGTATTTTGCGGCAAAAACATCGCCGGTCGAGGTAAAGGTTCGATAGGTTTCTTCGTCATAGCATTCCGGGTGTTGGCGAAAAATTTTGGTGGCTTTCAACGCGAGGGGGGAGTCGATATAAATTGGAATGGGGTCGACTTCTCCATTGTTCACGAGTTCCTTGATGCGCATGATGATTTCTTGAGTGCGGCCGACCGAAAAGGCTGGAACGACAATTTTGCTTTTGTGTTGAATCGCATGGCTCACGAGTTCTTTCGCGATGGCTTTACGTTTAGCTTGGTCGTCCTCATGCAGTCGGTCGCCATAGGTCGATTCAATGATCAGCACATCACAGGAGGGAGGCGCATGAGGATCCCGAAGGATCGGCATGTTGGCCCTCCCCAGATCTCCCGAAAACAGGACCGAGGTGGTATTGCCACGACTTTGATGCTTAACCAAGATTCCTGCCGATCCCAGAATATGCCCGGCATCATGAAATTGCACCTTTAGGTTGGAGGCCGCAGAGGTGTTGGTCCCATATCGTAATCCTTGAAACTGATTGCTGATGATTTGAACATCCTCTATTGAATAAAAGGGTGTGACACAGGCAGTGCCCCTCCGTCGTTCTTTTTTATTAACGTACCGACAGTCACTTTGCTGAATCCTGGCGGAATCTTCCAGTAAAATTTTTGTCAGATCTGCCGTGGCCGACGTCATATGGACCGATCCGCGAAAGCCCGCTTTTGCGAGGACCGGAAGAGCCCCGGAATGATCGATGTGGGCATGGGATAAGCACACGGCCGTCAGGGATTTTGGATCAAAGCCAAGTTGGCGATTGAGTTTGGCGGCTTGGTCTCGCTGTCCTTGAAACATACCGCAGTCCAGAAGCAGGCGGGAGGATCCCGCGTGAATGAGATGACGACTTCCTGTGACGGATCGGGCGGCTCCATGAAACGAAATCTTCATGATGGGACATCCTTGGGATGTTGGGCCACGATGATATTCCATGCTTCGCCTGCCGTTTCAGCATAATGAAACAGCTGCAAGTCTTCACCCGCGATCAATCCATACTCCACCAATTGTTTCCAATTGATAAGGTCCTCCCAAAAAGCCCGTCCGATGAGTACCACGGACATGTCCTGCACTTTTCCTGTTTGCAGAAGGGTCAGGGTTTCAAACAATTCGTCCATCGTGCCAAAGCCTCCGGGAAAAACCACCAAGGCTTTGGCCCGATTGAGAAAGTGCATTTTCCGAAGGGCAAAGTAGCGGAATTGAAAACACAGTTCAGGAGTAATATAGGGATTGGGCAACTGTTCATGGGGTAACGCAATATTCAGTCCGATGGATTTGGCCTTAACATCAGCCGCCCCTCGATTAGCCGCCTCCATAATACCGGGGCCCCCGCCGGTGATGATGACGAGCTTACAACGTCCATCAATCTGGCAACTGGAAGATACGAGACGGCCGAACTCACGCGCTTCATTGTAATAGGGGGAAAGCGCTGCATGGTTTTTGGCAATGGCTAGGGCCCGTTTTTTTTCAGGATCCTGCGGTGAGGCCGCAAGCTCTTCTTCTGCGATCACGAGCTTGGCTTTAGCGGCCGCCGGTTCTAGAAGCCGGGCACTGCCAAACACCACAATAGTGGAATCGATACCCTCGTCCTGTTGGATCAGTTCCGGCTTAAACCACTCCAGTTGGAGTCTGACCGCCCGGAGGTCGTCTCGTTGCAAAAAATCCAGGTCGGAGTCCGCTCGTTTGTATGCCGGAGAAGATAGAAGAGGAGGCTTTGCTTGAGGCAAATTGTTCATGGGCACAGACAATTTTTACGAAGAAAAACGTACAGAGATTATAAAGACCCCGGACGCCATTTGAAACTGCTTGAGCGAAATACGGGGACATATTCTTGCTATAGAAATTGGCTGGACACTCCAACTCCAGAAGACAGCCGGTTTGCGAGCGAGGGGGTTGGTTGAATAACAGGAATCGGGTATAGTTCATTGGAGTAAACTGTAGCGGAGTGAGCGATGAAAGCCCCCACTTCCCCAGCCATTCCCGAATGTGCGGCCTGCCCCAATCGGGAATCGTCCGATATTTGCCAACTCGTCCCTTCCGTGGAAGAACCCTTCGGGCTCATTAAACGCAGGGCCATGTATCAGACCGGCCAATTTGTGTTCTATGAAGGGCATGTGGCCCTGGGTCTATACATTCTTTGCCAGGGGCGGGTGAAGCTGACCCGGCTCAATCGCAAGGGGCAACAGCGTTTGGTGGACATTTTGGACTCCGGCCAACTCCTGGAAAAACAGGCTTTTCAGGAGCAACCGGTTCATCAGGTCACTTGTGAAGTCTTGGAGCCCTCGCAAATTTGTCTGTTGGATCGCACGAGTTTTCTCTCGTTTCTGAAAGAACATGGCGAGTTGGCGGTCAAACTCGTTCAGGTGCTCAGTAAGGAAATGACGGCGGTGTTGAATGCGGCTGATCAATTTGCGTTCACTCCGGCACGGGAGCGATTAGCCAGACTCTTATTGGAGTTGAGCGATCGATTCGGTAAAAGCGATGAGACAGGGGTTCGTATTACTCTCAAACTCAAACGGGAAGATCTTGCGCAAATGACGGCAGTCACCGTAGAGACCGTAGTTCGGCTTCTTCATGATTTCCAGGAAGATCACCTCATTATGGTGCATGGACGGGAATTGATGATTATAAATGTCGAGCGCTTGACGAAAATTGCCGGTATGCCCCTTTCTCGTTGAAGGATTCCTCCTCAACGCTTCCTCATCTTCTATACTTTTTCCCATTTCCTCCCTAGCGCTGGCTCTGATCAGTTTTCTTTAACCTCGCCACGACTTTCATACACTCCCTTCCCGTCATCTGCGTGCTCTTCCCGTCTTTAGGCCATTCGGCCTATTCAAAAGATTGATAACTATCTGATTGGCCATTGTTTTCCAACAAGGTCCCGCTTTCGGGAATCGTATAGTCTACGGCCCGTTCAATGGTTTTCCCAAAATTCACTGAAGATGAGGGACGCAGCGGTGACTCACAGTTGAGGACATGTTCATGACGGGTCGAAGTTCTACCACAATTCTTGGATGGGGAGGAGACATGATGAGCAGAAGCAGGTTGGTGGCACAATTGGGCCTATTGGTTTGGTTTGTGGAGTGTCTGTTGTGGACAGTACCGGAAGCGAGTCTCGCCCAGGGGTTAAGCGTGGACGAACGGCTGAAGCGTTTGGAGCAGAAAACGCTCTCCCAATCCCCAGGAGCTGAACAAGAAACCGGGAACATGGTGTTTTTCCGTGGAGGCTGGGCAGGGTTAGTGAATGATCGTTCGAATGAAGTCGAGACCGATGTTTTTGGATTGAGTGGGTCCAATGATAGTAATAACGGCTATTATGTTGGTGCTGGACTGGATCTGGTTCTCTCGCGAGATATTTGGGATTTGTTTCCTGGAACCTGGGTGTTGGGGGAAATCGGGGTGGAATATAAACGGTTTAATTCCAAAAACGTGACGCAGGCGGTTCCCAGCACCTGTGCCCTCGCAGGAGTCCCGACTTGCTCGGTCGAAACAAATAAAAAGGTCCAAATCACGATGTTGACGGTGAATGTGGCACCGAAAATCATGTTTATGGAAGGCAGCCGATTCCGTCCCTGGATAATTCCGGTAGGGCTGGACTTCCATGTCATCAGTCCTCCTTCAAATGATACGACCGTCCTGGATATCGGTGTCCAGTTTGCCGTCGGGGCGCAGTATCGAATTTGGAAAGCCATTCATCTCGGAGTGGACGGCCGATTTCATCTCGCTACCGGCCAAACAGATACGACGAATAATTTCGGCACTGCCGGTGCGTATGTCGGCATCGCGTTTTAAGTTTTAGTGAGGTAACCATGGGAAGCGCCGGAGATGAGATTGCGATCGGGCCAGATTGGCCAAAGAGGAATTGAGCAGGGAAATTCCGCCGTCTATAAAACGACACCACCTAAGACATCGTGGATGTGTCATGATCCGGCTTCAATTATCGGAAGAGGCCTTTTTTGAGTATTCGTCTGTTTGAAGTGGTAGCTGTGTATAATAGATTATTTTGTTCGCTGGACATGTTTCTTTTCCCGAACTCGAACGTATTTTCATATGGTGAGTAGAGGGCAAACTCGCTAGAATCCCTGAGGTGAATTTCTTTTATATTATTCTGGTCTGGATCCATCTGGTTGCAGCAACCTTCTGGGTGGGAGGCATGCTGTTCCTCTCCCTTGTCGCAGTGCCCCTCCTCAAGCAGGACGCCGACCCCCTTTCCGCTCAACGCGGATTTATAAGCCTTGCTCGTCGATTCAGAACGTTGGTATGGAGCGCCCTGTTCATTTTGGTGGTGACGGGGTCGGTTCTTCTCGGAAATATCATTAATTTCCGAACTCCCCTTTCTTTTTGGCCCCCCGTTGTCCTCACAAAACTGATCCTGGTGTTCCTGTTAGCGGTGGTTTCCTTCAGTCACGACCGGATAATGGCACAAAAAGTGCCTACCTTGAAGAGCAAGGCCGCATCCGACTTATCAGTTGGCGAAGGTCTCCTTCTCCGATTATCCCCTCTGCTTGGCCGACTAACCCTATTGTTAGGGTTGGGAGTGCTTTTGTCTGCCGTGATCATGGTGAGATCCTGAGGATAACGATCTGAAATCCGGGACGGAATAAAAAAGGGAGAGGCCTTGTGGACCTCTCCCTTGTTATCAGACGTATAGAGTGATCGTTAGAATCGGCTGCGCCGTTTTCCTCCAAAATCTCCACCACCGCCACCGAATCCACCACGGCCGCCCCCGCCACCTGTGCGTGGAGCTTGGGGTTTGGCCTCGTTCACGGTCAAGGTGCGGCCGCCAAACTCCGTGGAGTTCAAGGCGGCAATTGCGGCTTGCGCTTCCTCTCCGGTAGACATTTCAACAAATCCGAACCCGCGCGATTGGCCGGTGAACTTGTCGCTGATGACGTTAGCTGATTCGACGGTGCCGTGTGCCGAAAACAGGTCGGTTAATTCTGCTTGAGTCGCGGAATACGGCAACCCACCTACATACAATTTTGAACCCATGGGGTTCCTCCTTTTAAAAAGATGATATTGTCTGATGCTCGAGAAGGGTAAAACATTTGGAAGAGATAGGCCACGGACGCCGTTTCTACGCCACTCAGGTCAGACACTTCCGAGTTATTCTCTCGGGCTAAACAACACCGGTTACGGGCTTGAGTGATTGAACTCTCAAAGCTAAGCCCAGGGCGATGAGTTAAAAAATCGTAGCACACAAGGAAAGTAAAAGATAGTAGCGGAAAAATAGCACTATTACCTATAAATGCATAGATCCGGTGGTACTATCCGGAATGGACGGCATAACCGGAGTGCTTCAGGGTTGTACGGTTCCGCCGGTGACGCGTTCCAGTTCAGTCAGGGCAATCGAGAGATCGTATTTGGCCTGCGCATAATCTATCTGTGTTTGCCGCAAGACCCGTTGGGCATCCAGCACATCCAGCAGACTGGCCTCCCCGTATTTAAAGTTGACTTGGGCGATGCGTAGCGCTTCTTGTGCCTGCTTGAGCAGGCCTGTTTCGTATGTGGCGATTTGTGCGGCAGCGGCTTGAGAAAGTTGGATCTGCTGGGCGATTCCTTTGAGAAGTTCCTGCTTGGCCCGAAGGAGGCTCGCTTCCCGTTGCCGCAAGGTGCCTTTGGCCTGGGCAATGTCTCCTTGACGTTGATTCCATACCGGAAAAGGAATGGAAACTCCGGCTATATAGGCTTCTCGCCCTGCGTCTCGTTGGTATCCTCCACTTAGCGTCACATCGGGTATGCGGGCCTGTTGCTCCTGGCGATGGGTGTGCTGTGCTTGTGCTATTAGTTTATTCCATTTCGTAATGATGGGATGGTTCGCCAGAGTTTGTTCCGAGAGCGTCTCAAAGTGTAAGGCTCCCGGCCAGACGGCGAAATCGCCCTGAATGGAGAATTCAAGGCCTAATGCCCCGGCAGTGAGACTGTTGAGTGAGGCTTGGATGGACTGGACGACACCCCTGGTCCGAGCGACCTCTTTTTGAACTTTCATCGTCTCTACCTTGACTTTCACGGCATCAAAAGGGGGGGCTTCACCGGCGTCAACGCGACGAATCACGGCTTTTCGGACTTCCTCCATCGTCCGAACATTTTGGTTAGCTGTGTCCGTTTGGCGTTCGGCGAATAAGAGGTCATAGAAGGCTTGTTTGGTTGCGGCAATCAAATTCAGTTTGGCTTCTTCTTTTGAGGCTAGCGCACCGTCCAATCCTGCCTGAGCTGCCTGTTGGCGTGCCGCCCGTTTTCCCGGCCATTCCACTGGCTGATAGAGGGTAGCGTATCGTTCAGTGAGAGTAATGCCGGTAGGATCTCTGACGGTTCCACGGCCACTCTGAAGCCATAGCGTGGGGTTGGGATAAGCGGAGGCAGAGATCTTGTCCCCTTCTTTTTGTTCGATGACCCCCTCGCTTTCCGCCATGAGGGGATTTTTCTTTAACGTTATGTTCAGAATATCTTGCAAGCTATAGGTTGGAACAGCGGCCTGTGGTGCGGTGATAGTTGCTGCCAACACCGGTTGCCAGCAGAGACCATACAGAATGATGAGCCAAAGGACCTGTGTGAACCACATGACATATTCCCTTCTTGTGACAACACCATTCTTTTTAGATCGAGGTGGTGTTTGTGTGAGACTGATGGGGTATGGCTGGTTGTTGTTTTGAACGGCAGACGGTCTCGTACAGCGCTGGAATGATAAAGAGAGTCAAGGCCGTGGATGTGATCAACCCGCCGATTACGACTGTCGCCAAAGGCCGTTGGACTTCCGCTCCCATACTGGTGGCGACGGCCATCGGCAAAAACCCGAGACTCGCAACGAGAGCCGTCATCAAGACGGGGCGCAGGCGATCCATGGCTCCCTGTGCGACGGCTTCCCGGGTCGGATGCCCTTCGGTTTCCAGTCTTTGGATACGGCTCACCAATACGACGCCGTTTAAGACGGCGATCCCGAAGAGGGCCACACAGCCGATGACTGCCGAGATACTCAACGGTAAGCCTCGCATCCAAAGGGCCAAAATACCCCCAGATAGAGCGAGGGGCACATTCAGAAATATGAGCAAGGCCGGACGAATCGTTCCAAAAATCACCGAAAGAATGGCGATGATCAGCAGTAGGGTAATCGGCACCACCACAGCCAACCGCTGTGCGGCCTCCTGAAGATGTTTAAATTGTCCACTCCATTCAAGGTAGTACCCGGGCGGGAGGGAGACGCGGTCGCGGATAACCTGTTGGGCTTCGGTGACAAATGAGCCGAGGTCCCGACCACGGATATTGGCTTCGACCACCAGACGGCGTTGAATATTTTCTCGACTGACTTGCGCAGGGCCTTCATCGACTTCAATGGTCGCGACGCGGGACAAGGGAACCAGTTCACCATGCGCGGTGGGGATCAGAATGTTGCCGAGCGCCACCGGCCCGGCCGATGTCTCATCAGAGAGGCGGACAATCAGATCAAAGCGGCGTTGCCCCTGAAAGACGGTCCCGACAGTTTGGCCGACCCGGGCGGCTTCAATAATACCTAACACGTCTCTGGCACTCAGCCCGTATCGCCCGATTTGGTCACGGTCGACGATAATCCGAATCCTGGGGACACCGGTGACCTGTTCCACTTTCACATCGGCAGCGCCGGGCACCTGTTCGAGTGCACGTGCCACCCCG
>JAGQKG010000229.1 GCA_020430245.1 Nitrospira sp. | reverse complement strand
TGGCTCAACTTGGGGGATCAGAAAAGCAACTACGGTTGCCTCCCCGACGGCGATCGATCCCCAAATCATGATGCTCGTGGACACATCCGTTTGGGTCAACCATCTCAGAGCAGGAAGTCCACGCCTCGCAACCTTCCTCCAAGAAAGTTTGGTCCTCACCCATTCGTATGTCATTGGTGAACTCGCGTGTGGAATGATAAAAAATCGCTCAGAAATCTTAGCCCTGCTCCAAGCACTTCCCAAAGCACAAATAGCCGACGACCACGAAGTCTTACACCTTCTTGAGTCTCAAAAATTATATGGATCAGGATTGGGATGGGTAGATATCAATCTCCTGGCCTCCGCTCAACTGACAGGTTGTGGTTTATGGACCGCTGATAGTCCACTTCAAAAAGCCGCAATCAAACTACATCTTCAAGTCTACGAATAATCATTGCCTTGATTCCTCTCTTCCTCTTCCTCTTCCTCGAAATCCATCATCGGAAACAGAAAAAATCTCCGCTTTTCCCCACCTTCAGGTCGGTCAAACGGGCTGATGTTCCCATCATTTAGCGGACCCTGTTTGAGCAGAGCAAGTTGGTCCGCCCTCCCTGGCCCTGCGTCAGCACGATGCAATGGGGCCGACCTGAGTGGAATTGGTTTTGGCCACTTTTGCCTCTACAACAAGCGAGTCGCCTTTCGGGAAGTGCCGAACAAGCGCTCGGCTGCCGGGCCGATACTCGACAATTCCCCTCTCGAAATTTCGATGCCAACTCGTGAGCCCAAACTGGAGCAATCCTGAAAATAGATATGTAGCTGGGAAATTTTCCCAATTCCAGTTATCCGAATGTAGGAAAACAGCCCTCGAAGTTTCGCGACACTCTAATTGATTCCCCAAGATTTGAATTCGGAAAAGAATTTTTTGAACAATTTCTTAGTTTCTTTTAGAAAAGAAAATTCCCTTTTTTTGTCTTTCAACCAACCTACAATTTCTCAAACAAAATTTTTCTGTACTTCATTTCTTTTCTGGTGTACGATTTTCAACGTCTCTTTGATAAAATATTTTGCAACCTTTGGACATTACCTGCACACCCCCAAACAGGTTTATGCCAACGTCAAAACTCCCAACCCACAACACGCCCGTTCGTCGCCCATCCCCACCGACCCGGAGAAACCAACACACATTCCTGGGAAAGCGTTTGGGAGGCCAATCGAAATTCACGGTAATGAAAACTAGGCCCCACACCGAACGGTGCGGGAACCCCTCTGTCATAAACGAACGTCCCATAGAGCGTGCGGCATAAAGAGGCCAATATTATGCCACGCCACGATCAAATCCTCCGGCAGTGGCATCTCCTTCGGATACTGGAACAGGCAAAAGGCAAAACCATCAAAGAGCTGGCAGAAGCTCTGCCAAAAGACTACGCGAGTCATGAACGCACGGTGCGCCGCGATCTCGAAGTGTTGGAGGCATCGGGCATCCCCCTCATCACCGAAAAAATTTACGGCCAAGTCCGGTGGCGATTCATAGATGGCTACCGGAACAACCTGGCCTTGGGCTTTTCCCCAAGCGAAATCCTGGCCCTCCGACTCACTCGACAATTGCTGACACCCCTGGAAGGGACCGGCATTCAAGAATCCCTGCAATCCGCATTAGCAAAAGTCGAAGCCGGTGTCGCCAATCCCGATGGGAAAACACCTCAAGATCTTCCCGCCGTCTTTGCCTTCTCACCCGGCCCCTACAAATCGTATAAAACACATCAGAGCACTATTGATACATTAATGAAAGCCACCAGCAAGCAGCGCACTGTGCAAATGCGCTATTTTTCCGCGACCAGAAATCAAACGACCAGACGAGAAGTCAGTCCTTATCGCCTCTGGTATAGCCAGGGCGCCCTCTATCTCATCGGCTATTGCCACTTCCGCAAAGACGTACGCATGTTCGCGGTGGAACGCATGAAAACTGTTACGCCCACCAATAATCCATTTCAAATACCCTTGGATTTTAATCTGGAAGACTACGTCAAAGATGCCATCGGGATCATGCGCGGCCAACCCATCAATGTAGAACTTCAATTCGATAAACCGACAGCAGCCTGGGTCAAGGACCGCATCTGGCATCCCACGCAATCCCTAACCCAAACCAAAAGCGGCGAACTGAACATGACGCTCACCGTTGCAGATAATCGCGAACTCATTGGCTGGATCTTAAGCTTTGGTAACGGAGTACGCGTGATGCAGCCCGCCGCACTCCGGCAAGCCGTTCGACAAGAAGCCAAGGCCATAGCCGAACAACCGGAGGAGATCAACAGTCAACTGCTGGATGTGTCGTCCAAAGCAAAGCGGCAGGGGTAATCCTGGATGGCACAAGAGGAAAAGGACGCCAAAAATTTCTTGGGGAAAACCATATTGAACAATCCACCGGGTACAAGCAGAGAACCGTTTTTCTACAATCACCCCGTCTGTCAAAGTAACGGGAGACGATTCTGATAAGTATGAGGAATAACGAGGATCAACTCACGAAGATAACACGGTCAGACCAAGCCCGCGAAAGTCTTCGTCAAAGGCAAAACAGGGCATGTGGTCAAGAAGAGTGGTCACGATAATAAAGGAAATCGCATCGCAAAAGGACAGGCGATGATCCCGTCCATATTGCCGGAAAACGTGCTCGGCCTCTTCCCGGACGCGTGCTCCATAGCTCACAATTCGCAACCCTGGCTTGATGTCATCGAGAAAGATCAGAGCCGAGCGAAAGTTGCGACGGTAACGCAGCAAGGTGGCCGTTTCACTGATGATATCCCAGGTCGTACACAAGCCCGTCCCGGCAGAGGCGGCTGCAGCAATCGCGACCTGGGCCTGACGATGATTCACATCTTGGGGATCAAAACAGGCATAAAAGAAAGACGTATCGCAGAACACTTCGGGCGGAAGGGCCATCAGGTCGCAGTGCTCCCCTTTCCATACAGATGGGCTTTGACATGCGAGGAGACATGGGTTTTGGGACCGCGGGGTTTGGGCAATCCCCTCATCACCTGCTGCAGTTTCTTGGCCGCAGCTCCAGGTTCAGGTTCCGGCTGGACGGCTCGGAGTTCGGCAACAACCTCATCATGCACCATAATCTGTACACTGGCGCCGCCATCACGCTGGACCTGGCGTACCAGGGCGGGAAGCTGTTTTCGGACTTCGCTAATAGAAAGCTTCATGGAGACCTCCATACAGTTTTGTACAGCATTGTACAATTTGGCATCATCGAGGTCAAAAAAGGGAGTTCTTTCTATGGGCAGCAGTGGCCCCAGTGAACCCAACAAGCTCCAAACTCAACTCCAGAAAGCTGTCTGCCAGGAAGGCAAAGCCACCCGCGAACAGCCGGAAGACATCAAAGGTCGACTCCTGGATATATCAGCGAATAGAAAACGAGGCGCGTGACATCCGAGGTCACAAGAGAAACGAGCCAGACAAGAACATGCAACCAAAAACTATAAAAACCAACGAGTTTCCCAGACGAAAATAAATTTTCAACCATGACCTGATTTGTCAATCTGCTGGACTAAACTATTTAGGAAATTTTGATTCAGAACTCTACAATCAAATACTCAAAGTAGCCTTCTACGAATATGATTCACTTTTGGGCAAAAACTACACAAGAAAAAAAGCCTGGCATTAGTGTTTACGATCATATGGTAAATGTCGGGTGTGTTGCGCAGAGCATGGCTGAGGCTTCGGCAGAAATGCTTAAACGGTTTTATTTACCATCATCGACAATTGGCGCTCTGGTCGCTCTTCATGATCTTGGGAAGATATCTCCTGGTTTTCAAAGAAAATGCCAGAAATGGCTTGAAGAAACAGGCTTGCTGAACATAGCGCGCAATGGGTGTTGGGATACGGCAATGGAATCCGATCATGGAAAGGTTTCCCATGCCGCCATTCAGAATTTTCTCATTGAAATCGGAGTTAATCGGACGACCGCCAAGTTTGTTTCAAGTGTGCTTGGGGCTCATCATGGACGGTTGAATCGCCCCAATGATCGTGGGTACGTACCCCAAGGGCTAATGGCTGATTCGGCAAGCCAAATTGACTGGGATTCGGCACGCAGGGCAACCGCCCAAAAGATATGGGATTATTTTGAAGCAAAGGATACGACCATTGAAATGGATGATTCATCCCCCTCTCTCTGGTGGCTTGCGGGCCTCACCAGCGTTGCTGACTGGATTGGCTCAGATGAACGTTTCTTTTCACCAGAGATCAGAACAAAGCCGGAAGATACTTCTTCGATTGTCCGAATCGCACTTGAATTTATTGGCTTTCAGAAAACGGAATTCATACAAAACCTTTCGTTTCATGATTTATTCCATGACAAGGACAAACCGGAGGAACGTTGGAATCCAAATGAATTGCAAGAGAAAACTCTTGCCACGGTGAATGCCCCAGGAGTTTATGTTATCGAAGCTCCAATGGGAGTGGGCAAAACAGAGGCAGCCCTATGGGCAGCTTACCAGTTACTGAAATCTGGAAAAGCTACCGGAATCTATTTCGCCCTTCCTACCCAAGCAACAAGTAACAGGATGCACTTACGCATGAGGGAGTTTAACCGACGCATATCCCGCACACCCAATACTACTCGTCTGATTCATGGTAATTCTTGGCTAATAGATCAAACGGTTGTACTATCTCCGGTTGCGACAAGTAATGGCGCTGCCAGCGATGACGCACGAACTGGACGGGACTGGTTTGCTTCGCCAAAACGGTCGCTCATCGCACCATTTGGTGTCGGAACGATTGACCAAGCATTGCTCGGGGTCGTAGCCGCCAAACATTTCTTTGTTAGGCATTTTGGCCTTGCAGGCAAGGTCGTGATCTTGGATGAGATACATTCTTATGATGTCTATACGGGAACACTTGTTGACAAGCTGGTTACCACCCTTGAAGCACTCGGCTGTACAGTCATCATTCTATCTGCCACCCTCACGGGAAAACGACGTGGCAAAATAGTTTCCTGCACGGAAGACTCAAAAAAAGAAACCGACCTTCTTTACCCGCTAATTACTGGGCGCAAGGAAGGACGCACACTTACACCAACACCAACAACGCCACCAAAACCCCGAACCATCAAAGTCAATTTCCTTTCTGAGGAAAGTGCAATAAATGAGGCCATCATTGCGGCCCAAAACGGCGGTGTGGTGCTCTGGATATGCAACACGGTTTCTGCAGCTCAAAAACAATACAAGAGATTCAGGAAATTCACCAAAGGGGATTTCCCTATCGGCCTTCTACATTCACGTTTCCCCTTTTGGCAGCGTGA
>JAGQKG010000228.1 GCA_020430245.1 Nitrospira sp. | reverse complement strand
TAACGTGCCCATTTCGTCCTGCTGGCGCTTCTTGGCGTGATCAGATACGCACGCGGGATTTGCCCCGGTCATGCAGCCCTGTTCTTCTATGCGCGACAAATCTTTCGCTGTTCCATAGCCTCGTTGGACCGCCCATTGGGCACCACCGGTGAGCATGTCATCCATTTCCTTGGGTTTCAGATGCAATCGACCTGTACTACCCACGCCAGCGGGCACCTGTGCAAATAAGAGGTCCGCCAATTTTTCTTTCACGGGAGTGATATCGTCCGCACGTAAACCGGTATAGAGGGTCCGTACGCCGCAGGAAATATCAAACCCGACGCCGCCGGCAGACACCACCCCGCCCTGTTTGGCATCGAAAGCGGCCACTCCGCCTATCGGAAATCCATACCCCCAGTGGGCATCGGGCATGGCAAACGAGGCCTGGATAATTCCCGGGAGCGTGGCCACATTGACGACCTGTTCATAGACCTTCGAATCCATATCGAGAAGGAGTGACTCATCCGCGTAAATAATTCCCGGCACGCGCATCTTTCCCTTTTGAGGAATATGCCACTCATATGCAGAAACGCGGGATAGAAGATTCAAGTCCATATAGGTTGTCGCAAGAAAAACGGTTGAAACAATCGGTATGCTGACAGAACCGGCTGATCATGCCTGCGATGTTCAACTCTTGAGATTATACATCCACGACACATTGGGCAATCCATCCGTTTCCCTCATATTTCCGGACAGACAGCTCGGTATAAGTCGCCCCTTTTATTTCTACGGCTGGTTCATGTTTGATGCGATCGATTGATTCGCCATGTGCGATGCCTTGTAGATGATGATCGGTGATGGTGACGTCAAATCGGCCAAAAACCATGTGCCCGCATGCCATTTCATAGATGAGGGCATTCAACCAATCGATCAGTAAGAGTTCATCATCCGGCGCGTTGCAGGTGAAATGGCGTTCCGTCTGAGGATCCACCTGTTGGGGATCCGTGGTCACGGCCGTTAAGGCTAAGGCCGCTTGTTCAAAGGCTTGAGCTTTGGTGACTCCAAAACCACGAACCCCCATATCCGCTTCATGGGGGAAATGCTCCCACCGTGTTGAAGACTTAAGACTGTCCATGTGTGTCATTACCCGTTGTCACCCTGAACTTCCAGCGAAGGATCTGTGCCCAGATTGACGGTCACACGGCTCGGCCAGATCCTTCCATGAACTGTGGCCTGGGCCCCTTCGACTCGCATAGGGCAGACTTACCGACTGGGTCAGAATGACAAGGAGCAGAAAGACATCTGATTTTCTTTTCTGTCTAATCTAACAGGAAAGATATGTTCGCGTTAATTCGATATTTGGTGATCTTGTTATTTTCCACTTTGGCTTCCATATCCTTAATGTAAATCGATTTAATGCCATGCACACTTTTGGCTGCTTTGGTCACGGCGTACGAAGCTGCATCCTCCCAACTCTTGTCTGATTCTGCTAACACTTCGATCACTTTTAACATGTCTGCCATGGCTGAATCTCCTTAGTCTGAAAATGAATCATAACCCCCTCACCTGACTGCATTGGTTGGACTTTTATCCGCTCGTCTTTGGTAAAGGATGAAGCTGGGCGATAGGGTTAAAGGGGGCAAGAATTCTGATATATCGTAAGACATCCCAGCGCTCCTCTTCCGTCAATCGCTCCGACCACCCATGCATAGGAGAAAAGACGGCTCCATACGTGATCACATTCATTAATTCCCAATCAGTTTTTGAGCGTGATTCCAACGAGAGAAAATTTGCAGGCTGTACCAACAAGAATTGGGTGTCCGGCCCATCACCGGTCCCTTTTTCTCCGTGACAATTCGCGCAATGTTTGTCAAACAGAATTTTCCCATTTTGAGGGTTGCCTGGAACTGCTTGACTTAAGGTTAGAATGGGCCAAGCCATTATGAGGATGAAACTGAAAAAACCAAGGCATTTGTGTGGTTGACGCATCCTGTCCTCCTGCTTGCTTATCTGAAGGGATGTGGTTATGTGTAATCTCTGGACGGTCAGAATTTTTACCGGCATCCTTATGGCTCTTGAATGGATTCCAGATATGACAATAGTTGCCAGATTCGCCCTCGTACTTGGTCAGCCCACTCGGTTTCAATCGAGACTTCATCATCCGGTATTCTGAACCAGATGCCAAACACCGGCATATCACGCGTGCCATGACTGGGAATGTGATCGCGTCCATCGATTGTGCGGTACGCGTGCCAAAAAGGGAATGACCCACCATGGTTGGCTGACAACCTGGTCAGATTCGCCGGCTTTGGCTTCAAAGACTCAGAAAGAGGGCCATCCCCCTTGGCCTGGGTTCCATGACAGGATACGCAGAATTTTTGAAAAAGCTGCTTTCCTCCGGCTATGACATCCTGTTCCTGGGCCCATCCCGAACTCATTCCCATACCCAGAATCAGCAAGGCTAAGCTCCCATTCCGCAAGAGAAGTCTAAAAAAATAATTCGTTTGATGTCCCTTGGGTGATTGAAACATTCAGATAACCTCCTGAGGGAAACGGGTGCTGACAGTCTGTTGGCGAGAAACGCGATTTGCCAAAGTATGGGCATCAGAGGTTTCCTCAGAATCCAGCCACCGCCATATATGAATCCAGGTAGTGGTATCAACGTTTTCCAAATTCAGGCAAACCTCAATGCCTATCCAACCATGACAGCGAGGACACCCCATGATGTCATCTCCTCCAGGTAAGGTGTTGTGAAAGGAATCAATAAATAGAGCGTCCCCTTTGAATTTTTTAACTTACCATTTTGAGTCAGAATACCGTTTTGGTTCCATCATGAATGAAAAGTAACATCAAACTTTGTGCCAAGTGCCGATTTGTGATCTTTAGAAAACGTTTCCAGAGGAGTGGAGGGGGAGAACATAGATCATATCCTGTTGAAATGGCGGGGAAACGTTGAAAATCGTTGAAGAAAATAAAATGGAATATGAGTTAAGCGGTCTACACGTTCTAGGAGAATGTGAAGGAAAGATGGGAGATGTGACAAGGATACCCAAAGAAGGTGTAGCATCTTTCCCCAGATCTCCATTATGTGTCGTCCCAGTGTTCCTCACTGGCAATCCATCAGAAAAACGACAGGGCTACGGATGTCAAGCAGAACAATGGGAAGAAAGAAGTGAGTAGGGGGCTGATACAAGGTGTCGGACTTGATGCGAAAGTGACTTAGGCCATCCGGACGTGATGATGCCCCCATGCTCTGCGACGTTTATCCTGCCAGAGTCGGAAACAAACCCTTCAACCCATTGGCAATAAACTCGACGGCGACGGCGGCAAGAATGAGCCCCATGATACGCGTAAAGATGTTAATGCCAGTCTTACCTAAGCGTTGGGATATCAAAGGCGCCAAATGGAATGCCGACCAAATGCATGCTCCGACCGCAACGATGGCGAGGGAAATCAAGCCTTCATGGCCCCAGTCGGTTCCTTTATGGGCCTCAAGCACAACCGTACTGATCCCGCCGGGTCCTGCCAGTAATGGGGTGGCCAGGGGCACGATGGCGATATCTGGTTTCCTGTTGGATTCTTCAGCTTCTTCTTTGGTTTGTATCGTGGGGCTCAATTCTGACTGAAGCATGGAAATTGCCATGAGCAAGATAAGAATCCCGCCACCCACTCGGAAAGAACTCACACTGATCCCGAAAATTGCCAGTATCCATTCGCCCGCGACCAACGCGACTAAGAGAATCAGGGTCGTGGAGAATGAAGCGATTTTGGCAATTTTTTGTCTGGCTTTTATGCTTTCACCGGGGGTGAGCGTGATAAAGGCGGAAATAGCTCCCAAGGTATTGGTGACAGCTAAGAGCGCCACAAAGATTTTTAGGTATTCCGAATATTCAAGCATACGTTATCGGTATCCATTCATGGCCAACCGTTGTAGGCTATGGGAAAGTATCTAAATAGCAGCTGAAAAACTTTGGAATTTCAAAAAAACATGGGTGTTGCAGAGCTGATACGATAGATAAGGCGGGTATGGTATGGACATTTCCCGAGAACGATGCGTCACAATTCCATGCTGATGCAGCATGTACCCATTGAGGAGTGGTTTTGCACGGGTCGGGTTCCTTTCGGCAATATTTGAGAGAGGCGATCAGATTCATTGAGACTATAGGGGCTTGTTTTGTAGATGTGTCATCGAGGGGGTTCGTTGGAAATCGAGGACAAAGCGAATGGGTCTCCCCCCAACCTCTGGGATGAAAGAGATTCTCCATGGAGAGCTGGGGAAAATGGGTAACCGGTTCCTCGCAGCTGGGTAGAGAACAAGGATGGCTTACGATAGACTAGGTTGACGAAGTCGACACTCCAATGAATATTTTGAAAGGAATGCGATGTGATGAAAGTGTTGTTGGCGGTAGAACAAACCCGTATTTCTGAAGGGGCCATTCAGGTTCTCAGCAGGTTGATACTGCCCGGTGGTTCCGATCTGTTTCTTCTCCATGTGAGCCCCATTCCTCAAAAGATTACCGGTTTGGCAAAGGAACGGATTTTAAAAATCTCCCAGCAGGTACAAGAGGTTCAAAAGCAGGCGCTTGAGCAGGCACGTGAGTTTCTGGGTAAGGTCGAAAAAAGGTTGAGTCATCAGGATGTGCAGGTGTTTCCTCTTGTGAAAAAGGGCTTTCCTGGAGAGGAAATTCTAAAAACCATTCACGCGAAAGACGTCGATCTGGTGGTCCTCGGATCACGGGGCTATTCCAAGGCGAAGGGAATTTTACTCGGGAGTGTGAGTCAATGGGTGTTACAGGAAGCGCCATGCTCGGTGTTGATCGCTCGCCCCATGGCGCGGGAAAAAAAAGCTGTTCGAGGCATGAAGCTGCTCCTGGCTACTGATGGATCTGCCGATTCACGAGCGGCCGTCGAATTTATTAAAAACCTGACATTACCCCCTTCCTCACAGATCACCATTCTTCATGTCGTCAAAAAACATGTGTTCGAAACTGAACAAACGTTGATTGCCGACAGCAAGAAGAAGAATGAATTTGCCAAATTGGCCGAAGAACTCCTGGCGATCCGAGGCCGGGAAGGAGCAAAACTCCTTGAACAGACTCGAAAGGTCTTGAGTGCTCCTGACCTTCACATTCAAGAGCGATTGGTGTTTGGCAATCCAGGAGATGAAATTCTTAAAGCTGTTCGATATGTGCGAGCTGATCTCATTGTCTTGGGGTCGCGTGGCTCGACCGGGATTAAGCGGGTGTTTCTGGGTAGTGTATCGAACAAGGTGGTCAGCGGTGCTGGATGTTCGGTGGCGGTC
>JAGQKG010000227.1 GCA_020430245.1 Nitrospira sp. | reverse complement strand
TTTGCCATGATCCTCACCGGACTTGCCATGGTCATCCCCGGATTTCCCATGGTCTTCATCGGATTTGCCTGAGGCGACGATGATCGGGGCAGATGACTCCGCGGCTTTGACGACGGTCATGCCGCCAAACGTCATTCCAAACACCACAGCCAACGCAATTGTGAAAAGCTTAGCCATATGGGCCTTCCTCCTTGTTGTGGAAGTTAATGAGCCGCCCCTTCCCACTACCTCAGGGGCTGGATAGTGAGCGGCTCAATGAGCAAAACTCATTCCTGCTCTAGACCTGAATCTGGGAAGTGCGAAAAGAGTTGAAGACCATTGATTTACTTGAGATTAACGCCAATCGATGGATATCCCTACCCCAATCCAGAATCACGGAAAGTGGGAAAAGATGTCATGGTCCTGACAAACTGCGTCAAAATGTTCAAAAAATTTTGCCATCCCCGGGTTGGGGTGAAGGAACAAATAAACACTGATCGGAACGGGATGATAATACTAAGGAATTTGTCTGATGGGAAATCCAGGCTTATATCCATTTACAGAATGAATGGTTACGCACCTATGTCATGTAATCCAAGGCATATGGGAAAAATTCAAATAAATGAACTTAGTATTCTATGGGAGGCTCCCAAATGAGTGAGTTGATGATTTAGTGTCAGAATTTATTAACAGGCACCTTTTATTGCTTGCCAATTTTTGTCTTCTACCCAGGCAAACCCACATTTGCCTTCACTCCGTCTTGCCCACAATTCCCCAATGCGTTGTTTTTCACGGCTATCACGACCGTCGGCAAGATGACTCCCCTTGTACTCCACAGCTAGGGTGACCCCATTAGTCAGACGAACCAGAAAATCAGGATAAAACCTGTCGGAGGCTGTTTGCAGCCAGAACGAGGAGGGTTTTCTTTCAACATTCCTCACCCACCATGCAACATTTTCAAGTTGGTTCGCAATGAATTCTGCACATTCGAATTCATCCCCGTTATTTTTTAGATTGCCTATGATGGGGAAGAAGTGACGTTTCAAGGGAAGAAGGCCGGTATAGTAAAAATCATAAGCATAACGACCTTGTTCAAGGACAATTGCGTGCTCATCTCGGACGCCGAAACGGGATTCATCTGCAAATAAACTATCGAATGTTTTTTGTTTCACTTCTTTTAAGCCGGAGGACATTTTTCGTTCAAGCGCTCCTCGGAGCCGGAATTTCCGATAGGCTAATTCTTCCAAAGAAAAATCCCGTTCTTCCAAGAGATGGGTGATGGTGGTGTTGAGCCAAGCCACTTTCCTGTCACGTTCGGAGTAAGGGAAATACAGATTCCGGTCAAGCCAATAAACCAAGTCGATAAGAGTCCATCCCTCTTCCCGTCCAAATAGGGCCAGTTGACTATCAAGTTTGTCATAAAGGTCACATTCCACTTTTTCTAGCTGTGAAATAGTGAGGGACGCTCTACGCATGGCTTCAAGGTCATGTCCAAATTCTCCCTCAGTCAATTTAGGGTCAAAATCAGTGATTTCCCAATCAGAATCCAGCAGTGGAGTTTCATCGAACACATCGAAGAAACTTTGTTGAATTATACCGAGAAGCGGAACTTTTGCCGTGACTCCTCGTTCGGCTGGAGTTTTCTCCCGAGTGGGCAGGGCAAGACGGTGGGCAGAAATAGTGTCTAATTCTTCCCGTACAGTTTTGGCAGCTTCCGGCTGTTTGAAAGCTTCGGCGATTTGTTTGATTTGATGGGGCGTAGCTCCGCCTTTAACAGTGAGGGTGCAGTTTTCTGGAGAAATCTCGACTTTGTCACGTAACGGTTTTGGCCAAGTAGCCATCGTGTCATTGTCGGGGAAAGAAATTTCTGTGTCGGTTTCCGGTAACGGGATAACCCAGTTATCGAAAAGAGAAAAAAGATCCCTGTTTTGACCACAGTCATCCCTTGTAGCAATGAGATCTTTTGTTTCCAACCGTTCAAAACCACTTTGGACAAGTCCATCCCGAAGACCCTCTACCGTCGCGGCTAATTCATTGGACACCACATAGGCATAGCTGCGATTAAGTGCTTCTTGCCTTTTTCGTGTCACATGGGGCATGCGCAGCACCCGCCCCAAAACCTGTTCCACGGCTGTGGCAGAGGTCGTATTGCGGAAAGAAAACAGCACATAGGCATTGGGACAATCCCAACCCTCACGGAGTTTATCCACGGTAATAATAAATTGTGGGTAATCCGGATCGCCAAGTTTCTTGCCTGTCAATTCATCTACGGCGCCGGTGGCAATGGCAATAGAAGCTGTGGGAATGTGAAAATCCTCGATCAAATGCCGTTTGATTCGTTCAGGAGTAAAGGTTTCTCGCTCCTGGGCTTTTCGCTCCGCCTGAATGAGCATGACCACGGGCGAAATCTCCTCTCCGGTGGCTCGATGTTCCTCCTCGACCTCCTTCTCTAATTGGCGCAACCGAGCAATGGCTTCCGTCAGAGAAACCCGCCATTCAGGGTGAATGGCAAGTTCAAGGGGAAGTTTCAGCATATCTTCCGCCTGGAGTGTGGCCGCCGATACGCTCCGCAAGACATTAGAGGGTTGGCTGGCGCGGTCGGGTGTGGCAGTCAATTCCAAAATACAGGAAGGGTGCAAACGAGAAAGGGTGTCAACGGCCAAAGGAGTACCCTGGTTGTGAGCCTCATCGACAATCACATAGGGCCGCCGTAATCGGATGACGTCTACGAGGGAATGCTCTCCCCTGAGTTCAGGAGGGAGCCCCTCAAAATGGGCCATTCCCATCCCATTCTGGCGATACACCCGCAATCCATCAGTTGTGTCACGTTTGAAACTTTGCATGGTGGCCACAATAATGGTGTTGGCGGTATTCAAGGTAGTTGGCTGAACAGAGAGGGCTTCCTCGATATCTAGGACGTGGACCTTTCCAAATAGATCGCACAGATCTTGATGCAGTAGTTCTCCTTTGGTTTTGAGCGAAAATAAGGTTTGTTCCCGAATAGGCTCGGATGGGACTAACCATACAATCAATGACTGTTCAACAGACAAAAAAACCTCATTTACAGGTTTAATGGAGAGTCCAGCCAAACGAGTTTTCCCTCCACCGGTGGGCACCCGCAGGCACACATATGGGACAGCATCCAGCCCCCGCAACGGCAAGTAGGGGAGCGCATGGCCAAAACCTAAAAGAGTAGATTCGGCAAAGGCAGAGGCAGGGTCCTTCAATTCACGGGTACGGGAAAGAAACCCCTCGAAAGCCTCAAGTAATTGAGTTTGATAGTGTTTAATGGGGCGAGAAGTATTTATAGCCATGTTTTCTTAGCCAAATCATACGGAAGTTGGTGGAAGATGACATTCAGACGAGAGAGTTTGGCCTTATCGAAGCGCGATCGGGCCCCGTATACCACCAGTTGACCCTGAAACCTAGCAGGAAGAAGATTTCTCAAGAGAGTGAGGGTTCGGCCGTTCAATACATTCCCGCCAAGGTCTGATTTATCAGCCAAAATGCCGTTAAACAGGAGAAAGATGACTCGATCCTGGTATTGGCCCAGAAGCGGAGTCCGCTTCTGCCCTTTTCGAATGGTGGTAGGGCGAAAAGCGGTTCCTGTTTCCACAAGCCACACAAATTCAGCTAATTTCTCAAATGTTACGTCTGGGCGAATCGATCCATCCGCTTGAAACAGGGGTTCTTTGGACAGCCGACAAAACTGAAAGCCACCTCCCAAGCCATCGACTTGTTCGCCTTTTCCATTCTTATATCCCGCGGCAACTCGGCGAAGGCGTTCCGCCGTGATGGTCTGGGCAATAGCCTCATCCATTTCCACCAAAATAAAACGGCGATGGCCGCCGTCTTCGGCATTTTGTTTCAGGATCGCATGGCCAGTCGTACCAGAGCCAGCAAAACTGTCAAGAATAATCGAATCCGGTCCTGTGGCTATTTGAAGAATGCGCTGAAGTAGGCGAGATGGTTTTGGTGTATCAAATGGCACTTCATGCCCAATAATTTCATAGATTTCTTTTTTAGCTTCCTGATTATTTCCGCATTCTTGATTAGTCCACCATGTCCAGGCCCGTACACCACTCCTTTCTGAAAGATAGGTCTTAACTCGAGGGCGGCTTTTACCATTTTTGCCAAACCACATTCGGCCCTTTTTTATTAATTTTTGATATACAGCTTCCAGATTGGCCCAACAACGTCCTGGTGGGGGTTCATAGGTAATCCCCCCCGGGGTTGTAATAGGGTACATTTGATTAGGGCGCCACCCCTGAGCTGTAAAATCTGTTGAAGTCCAAGGCCCCATGGGGTCCTTGTCGGGATTCTTGAAGGCTTTCGATTGTTTCCCCGTAAGGGGAATTGGGTAAAACTCGAGCAAATCTTTCCTCTTAGCGAACGTGAGGATATGGTCATGCGCCTGACTTAATCCAAGCCGTGCATCAGGAGAAATTCTTCTTTGCCATGCCACAGTTGCCACAAAATTTGAGATTCCAAAAATTTCATCCATCAATAGCCGAAGGGTTGCTACTTCATTGTCGTCAATTGAGATGAATATTACCCCGTCTTCCCGTAAGAATTGTTTCAGCAAGACCAAGCGGGGGTACATCATGCACAGCCACCGATCGTGGCGGTCCAAGGTTTCTCCTTCCTTGCCCACCACCTCCCCTAGCCATTTCCGTATCTCCAGACTATTGACGTTATCGTTATAGGCCCATTTCTCGTTGCCCGTGTTATACGGGGGATCAATATAAATGCATTTCACTTGGCCGGCGTAGCGGGGGAGGAGTGCCTTGAGGGCAAGTAGGTTGTCACCCTGCACGAGTAAATTGCCGCTATCGGCCTCACCATAAGAGAGTGCTGGGACGGGTTCCAATAAGTGGAACGGAACCTCCTTGTGGTGGCGTTCAACCGCCTTTTTGCCTATCCAGTTTAGTGAGGGCACAAGTCAAAATTCCTTGTTTCTGCAAGTCAATCAACTACGATGTTGAAATGCTTTCAACGGGTGAATTGCCGAACTATAGCATTTACCTCTAATTGTTCCAGCAAAAAATCTCGATCCGGACCTCCGACTTGCATAAGGGGTTTCCCACTGTGAATGGATCAGGTGCAATTCCTCACAATTCTCTGAGTACTTGTATCCCGGACTTTCCATTGCCTATGGCTCCAGTATTTCCGTGCCGCGGTTCAGGATCTCTACATACTGGCTATAGCTAAACAGACGATTGCGTTTTTGCGCGGTCAGTTCCCGCACGATCCCGAGTTGTTCCATGTGGCCTAGGGCTTTGTTTACGGTAGCTGGGGTAATGCCGGTCTTTTCTACCAGCCAGTTGGAGGTTGCGATGG
>JAGQKG010000226.1 GCA_020430245.1 Nitrospira sp. | reverse complement strand
CGAAGCCGTTGAATTTGTGCGTGGCCGGACCCGCTTTGACTTAAACCGTGATCGTCAATTGGTGTTGGCTTTGGTCAAAGATATTGAGATTATTGAGGAAGCGGCCTACGGAATCCCGTGGGACGACATGATCGGCATGCGCCACCGGTTGGTTCACGCCTATTTCGACATCGACCTGGATATTCTCTGGAAAACCGCGCAAGAAGACCTTCCACCGCTAATCGCAGAACTGGAACGCGTCACATCGGGAGATCTAAGCTGATAGCTCGGATGGCACTCGTCCGGTTCCACAATAAATCGTCATAAAGCAGGCCCTGGTGTCAGTGGGAGAATGAGCACCTGATGGAGACTACATCGTATGTGGAAAAGAAAAAAGAGCTGATCGCCGTAACAGCATTATGTCTCGCGGGTTAAAGTCCCGTCGAGGGAGAAGGTCGGGTTTTAGCCCTTACCACGTTGGACGGACTAGGAAAAAATTATTCAGATTCTCCCGATTTTACTCTTGCCCTCCGTTCGATCGTCAACGATATGACCTCTATGGTGTAGTAAATTGCGTAATCTTACAGCTTGGTGAATCGGGCAGGAATGGCATCCCTGCGCGGAACTGCTCGGCGCATTGCTTGATTGCTAGCGCGGCATCAGCCGTCCCTTGGTCAAAGGTGACCTGCCCGGGTGTCATCCATATGGGCGATGTGGCCGAGTGTGGGTGTTTTTTCTCCTGGGAAGGGGCCGTGGCCTTGATACCCAAATCGAGTGCCGTGCCATTGTTCCCGACGATGCCGGTGTTACTCACATTGTTGACCCCCATGCGATGACAGTTGTTGCATAAATTGTCCCTGACCTCGACCTTGTAGGCCTTCCATGGGGCAAAATCAGCGCCGACAAAGGAGTAGGGCTCCGGGTCGCTGTTGAAGGTGACGTCACCCGAACCGGGAAGCTGATTGGGCCCGGATATCTGTGCGAGGTAGGGTGATCGGATGATGGGCCCATTGTCATGGCAACTGACACAGGGAAATTTGCTGTTGACAATTTGTGACGGTGTCATCCAGAAAGGTGGATTGCCCACCCCCTTGGAAGGTGCCTTGACCTTGCCATCATGGCTCAAGTGAAAGTCTTCCAGGGCCCCCTGGTAGAAACACGTTTTGCCATTGACTGTATTGTGCTGGATGATTGCCACGTCGCCATACTGTCCTTGAGAGAGACCCATCTTTCGAGCATGCGCCACCACGTAGGCATCTTGGGTATTGATCAGTACCCGAAAGCGGCTGCCGCGATCGCATTTTCCGTTGAGTACGTTTGGACGGTCACAGATGCCGTCTGGATAGGTCGCGCTGGCCGGAGTGAGATGATCGGTTGGAACCGTTGTCCCCAACGGGCTATCGACGTCGAAATCGGGAACCGAGACGCCGATGGCCTGATCGCACTCTTGTGCAAAGGCTGCAAGCGCGTCCGTTCCTCCCGGTGCGGGTAGGAGAAGGCCTGCCCAATTCCCCTCAACAGGCGCGGGATATCCGAGTCCTCCATTACTTTGGTCATCGGCTCGATCAGCATCAACGTCATACCGCATATACTGATTGCCCTTAAAGAAATAGACAACGGTCTTGCCTTCGAACTTCGTCGGCCAGGCCACCGCCCCATCGACTCCACTTGGAAACTTGAAATTTGGCCAATTCCCCGCAATGGGCTTCGGGTAGCCCGGATCGGCCCGATGCCTCTTCACATCAAATCGGATATATTGGTCATCCCGGAAAAAGTACGCGACGGTCCTGCCATTTCTCGGGACCGGCCATACCACAACGGCATCCACGCGATCTGTCCAGATTCCAGGCCACTTCAACGAGATCGGCTGGGGGTAGGCCCGGCCGGCACCATCCGCCGCATCCGCACGATCAGCATCAACGTCATACCTCATGAACTGATTGCCTTTGAAAAAGTAGGCGACCGTCTTGATTTCTGCCCCTCCCGGAGGCGGAGCAGGCCAGAAGACTGCCGCGTCCATGTTCTCTTCAAAAAGTCCAGGCCAGTTGTTCCGGATAGGGCGAGGGTATGCATTGCCACTGCCATCGTCACTGTCCGCCATATCTTGGGCGATGTCGTATCGGGCATACTCACTTCCCTGGAAGAAATAGATCTTGCCGTTATTCCATACCACCGGCACCAGTTTTCCTGAACCGGTCAACTGGGCCCAAACGTCCGCTGTCCCACAGAAACTCACCGCAATGAGCATTCCACAGAGTGTTGGCAACCAAATCTTACGTGACTGTTTCATAGCTTGCTCCTTTTCTCTCCAGACGAATCAATTTCGTACATTCCGTTCAGTTCATCGCTCTCAAACAGACTCAACGTTGATCGGATATGTAAGCAAGACACATTCCCACTCAAATCCGGTGTGTGCGAGGGACACTTCCGATATCTGATTGATCGTTCGCACCCGCACGGAAATTCAGTTCCTTGCCGATATTTCGCTCTTGCCTCGAAATGTGTTGCGCGTATCAATGCCGATACAGGTTGTATCGAAACAGATACGTCTTCTCTTTTGTGCGGCAGGTCTCGAGTTTCAAACGCGCGATACCCATAATTCTTTTACTCATGTGAGATTTTGTTAAGAAGAACATTCATTCACGGATCATTCTTTTTCCTTGAAGCAAAATTCCTAAAGCACTCGAAAGGGAAACGTTCTTTGGGGTATTGATCTTCACCGTGGGCAGATAGATTCAAGAAGCATCCTTCCATCGGGGTTAGGGACTTCTTTTACCAAGAGCCTGTTTTTGAATTTAAGATGATGAGCCACTTTCTGAAATTTTCATCGGGATGCCGAAGGAACACTTGAACGATCACGAAACCAGTGAGGAAATAATGGCAACCGGACAGGTCAAAACAAAAAGACTCAAAGAAATTGTGGATCCGACTCCGAAGCTGAACAGGATTATTCCAAGTAAAGATTTTGAGAATGGTCTATGCCGCGCTTCCTCCCTTATACGACAGCCGCGCTGACGACAGGAAAAATAGGGGAGGGCATGGAGGAAGACTTCCTCGAAGTTGCCCCAACGATCATTCCCCACGTCAGATTCTGTCATGCTCATGATCGCTCCCGTGCATAGTCGCATATGGCAGGTTCTTTGATCGGAGTCTCATTGACCTTACCCGTACATAACGGTGGATTACGTTTGGAGACCTGGCAATCAGTCTTGCTAGCGGAACTGGACGCTCCCGTGAACGCCAGCTTACGGTAGGTTTAGCTGCTCTAACCTAAATCCATGTTGATCCTTTAATACTCCTTGCCTTATCTCCTCGCGCATGACGGACCAAACGATTTCAGGGTAATAGTCGTTGAAACCTTGTGTTTAGGCATCCGCTTGGGAC
This sequence comes from Nitrospira sp., assembly GCA_020430245.1. Lineage (GTDB taxonomy): Bacteria > Nitrospirota > Nitrospiria > Nitrospirales > UBA8639 > Nitrospira_E. The sequence goes on along the minus strand of JAGQKG010000226.1, from coordinate 2,043 downwards.
GGGCTGCCTTGAGTTTTAAATAAGGGTTCCGCTTTGACCAAGGTGATTGGGGACTATTCAGATTCTATTTTCTTTGGATGCCCTCAGCCTTCGGTGTTGACTGCCAGCTTGACATATTTCAGCAATTCACCAAGAATTCGTCTGATGATTTCCAGTCCTGTGAGTAAAATTAGAGGATGTTAAACATACTTGTGATTTGGAACCACATTCCATGACACGTTAAATGTACTAGGGACACCAACAGACTAAGAGTAAATCCATGTGTGTATCTTTTTTTGGGGGACAATCGATGGTGTGTGCTACAGGCAACAAATTGAATAGGCGCATCGTAGCGGATCTATTTGAACATTGTTCAGACGACTACAGACTGCAGGGGGTGGGAAATTGTTGATTGAAGGTTCATGAATGTTAGCCCCGTGATCGAAATGTGTGGGTGAGCGACCTGTTAGCTGGCCCTAATTTACTTTCATGAAAACAGCGCAGGATACCCCTCAGCTTGCTGAGGCGAAGAATGCGCAAATGTGATGAGACCATACGTTTGAAAGATGCCTCCAATTCAATTGACGCAGGCACCCAAATTGACTGATTTCGTCAATTGACCAAGAATTTGTTTCGGCCAGGCAGCTCGCCTTAGGGATGAGTGAGGCAAGCACTAATGATTGTGATTTGATCCTCAATAGGAGGAGAACAAAACCTGAGGCATTGACCGAACTTGCGTCACGCTGCCGTAACTCTAGATTTCTCCAGGTCGATTCGTCCTGCACGGTAGTTAGATGCGTTGTGTGAGATACTTCAATCACATAGTGGAAAGGAGTTTGTTATGAAGCAAATGGCCGCATGTGTACTAGTCTCAATGTGGGTCCTTTTAACAGTCGTTGGTTGTGAATCAGTGTCGCTCAGTCAAGTCAAGCAGTTTGGTGATGCATCCTCATCCCTCGGTGAGCACGCGCGGAAAGCCTTTGATCTCGTGGCGACTGCCAGTGACGATCGAAAAATTTACGATGTAGCCGGGGATCCGCAGAAGGGACCAACGGACGCAACGTTTCAAGGGTTCTTTGCCGGCGATACCGGCGGGTTAGGTGGAAAAGAGAAAGCCGAGCGCTTGGCCTTGCGCCTCGATGTGCTGGGGCAACTCGCCAACTACTCAAGCGCCTTACAACAGCTGGCGGAAGCGGACTTGGATAAGGATATCGATGCCGCTGCCCAGGATCTAAACGGCTCTCTCGTAGGATTGCGTCAGACTTTCAAGAAAGCGTCTGGCAACGAACTCCCGATTAGCGATGCAGACATTGGTAGCATTGCGACCGCTGTCAACGGGATCGGGAAGGCCGTTGTTGAGGCCAAGCGTCGCGAGGCGCTCAAGACTGCTATTGTCAAGGTCGACCCCGCCGTTCAGAAGGCAACAGAGCTTATTGCGGCGGACCTCGGACGGGACACAGACCTGGCCAGTTTTGTCCAGGAAGCATTGAGCAACAGCCGGGGATCAGTACAGCAGGCATACAATCTCGAGCGGTTGCGGCCAAACTCCTCATTTGACGGTCGTTATGCGATGCTCGTTCGAGCGCGGCAGCTTTACGAGGCCGAGATGAATACACCCCCATTCTTCGCCGCCGTTAGTGAAGGTGCTGCGATCGCAGGGAAGGCGCACGAGGCGTTACGTAAGGCCGTGGAGGTAAATCAATTTTCATCGGCCGAAGCGGCGAAGCTAATTGGCAAGCTGGGAATGCAGGTAAAATCGGTACAGGCGTATTACAAGAGCATCCAGACGAAGGATTAGGTCAGCGGTTGGTCAACACAACGAAAGGATAAACAATCATGGCGACGACAATTCGTACAGGCATCAGTGATCTTGTGAACGTTCTCAATAAAGTGCGGAACAATACGACAGTGGCACAAGACCAAATGGACCTGCAGAAAATCATCAATGCGCTCTTTATTCTTTGGCAGCAAGTGATTTTTGATCAACTCGACAAAAAAGAAGCAGACTATAAGGCGGCCATCAAATCATTGAACGATGCTGAAAAGGTGGCCAAGGCAGCCCTA
>JAGQKG010000225.1 GCA_020430245.1 Nitrospira sp. | reverse complement strand
CCCCGACACGTGGCCCTGTGCGACTGGACGCTCTTGATCACCAATGTGCCGGAACCCTGGGTGCCCTTGGACATGGTCCGGGCCTTGTATACGCTCCGCTGGCAGATCGAGTTGCTGTTTAAACAATTCAAATCCATTCTGCGTGTGCATCAGTCGGCCACCGGCAATGTTCATCGCTTGCGCTGCGAGCTCTACGGCAAATTAATTGCCGCGGTGTGGGGGCAGCGCCTGCATGCCGTCGCCAACACCGCGCGGTGGACTACCGCACGCCAAGAGATCAGCCTGGCGAAGCTCTACAAACGGCTCCAGGAACGAGCCTTCCTGCTCTCCCAATTGGTGATGAGGTCGGAGGCGCAAGCCATGGCCTATCTGTCCCAAGAGCGTGAGACCCTGCTCAAGCACTGTCGCAAACATCGCCAACGCTCACGGATGACCACGCTGGACATGCTTGAAGCGGGCGTCGATCCGAAACTCCACAGGGGACAAGGCCAAGGCTTAGCTTAACAGCTATGGGGTTCTTTCCGGCAGCCGAGCCACTTTTGTTTCGGCAAAAGTAGCCAAAACCAGTAGCGCCCAGCCTGGCCAAATTACATAGGGCGAACGAGAATCTCAGGAGGGCAGACCAACTCGCCAGGCTCAAACAAGGTCTGCCTGCTAATAAGAACGTCCGCCCTAGGCCAGTCAGAAGGCGTCAGTGAAAAGGAAGTGGATACTTTGAACCAGGTGCCAGTAGCCCTTTATTTCCCCGAGATAACCAAGCGATTAAAACCTGCTTTACCAACTTCACGATGTGATGATTCAGGAAATTTTAATTAGCATCTCCTAAATCGCCCTCGCCCCTTCGGGGTGTATAGACTATGGATATAGGCAACAGGTGTAACGGAAACATGGTAAGAACAATTCACGACGATCAGGTTTCTTGATGATTTTTCTTCCTTAATATTTAAGTCCAGGCAAGAGTGAGCGCGTCAGGGGTCTGCGGCAGGTGGTTGTTGACCATCGTCTGGCAAGCCAAAGCCCGGTATGTATCCACTCACAAAAGCCTCGACATCCTGGGGCGACATACCGATATAGTCATGAGATGAGTTAATGATCCATATTCCAGAACGGCTGATCGCCCGTGCGACTCTGAATGTATCCGATGCCGATTGTTCGAATGCCATATAGCATAAATTGGCATGAGCAACTTGGTGCAGCGCTCCTTTGAAGAATATGGAATAAGTCTCGGCCACGTTTGACGCGGCAAGAGCTGAACCCTGTTTTCGTTTAATGGAACTCAACATGTCTTTCAGGTTCGGAATCTTGCCCGTCGACTGGCTTTTGATACCTTCCAAGGTATGCCTTGCTTCATCAGTAATTGGGCTAATTCCATGTTGTTCTTTCTCTGCATCCGCCGCTTGGAGAATCTCTGTGGCAAGGTAGGAGACTATGCGTTGCCATCCATCATTTTGCTGTCGACACCACAACATTCTTAACGCCCATTCAAGACAGGGGCGCGTCAATACGGCGGCAAGGCAAAATTCGCCCTTCTCTATGAGAGATCGAACCACATGGTAAGCGTGTACCACATAATCTATCGTATGGTGTATGACATCGTGACCGCATATGGGGAACGGTGGTGGGGAAGATCGCACTGGATGGATCTTTGTATACCTCTGCTTGTATTGCACGAGCATTTCTTCCGTATGTCGAACCAATTCCCTTGGGTCCATCAGATGTTCCTTGAAAGCCAACAATGATTTTGCGGATTCACATAATACCACTGCCTTGAAGGGTTAGAAGCCCGTCCAGGGATGCCAAACATTCGCCAGTCCCGATAGATATCTGAACACAAGCGAACACTCTAAAATGGTCTTGTGGCGATTCTTAGTTAACTGATGAAATATGTCAACTTATTGAACGTCTTTGGATGGTTCATTTGTACAGGCTTCTTGGTCTTGAAGAATTGGGGAATCCTTGATGGGGGGATTTGCGCTCTTTCATTTGAGATCCTGGAAAGTTGTTTTCTGTGGTCGACGCCTGCCGTCTGGTCCAGGGGAGGGACGTTTTCATTCGATGGCGGGCCTTGTTTGGCCTTGCGAGTTGGGTCGCCCTCCGAAAGCTAGCGTCCACCCTATCTGATGCGGCCAGGCAGGGCGTCAATAGTTTTGGGACCTTTTGCTCCACAACAAAGGTTGCGCTCTTCGAGACGCATCAGGCAAAACCTCGTCTGCCGGGGCGAAACCCGGCACCACAGAACATCACGTTGATAGGAGGGTTGGTGAAACTAGTGCAATGCGTTTCTCCCCCTCAAGGTGTTTTTTACTGGCAACCCCCAAGGTAGATTCCGAGACGCATCGTATAGCTATGGGGGCAGAACCCTGTATTCTGTATGATCCCCAAAGTAATTCGCCTCACGTTTTCCAGAGTGGTTTGTGTTACGCGGATGCGGATTTTTTCAAGTGGTGGATGATAAGATTGTCTCCCAACGCGGGTATTGGGACAAGCTGTCATTTCTGCGACTCCATGGCTTGTCAATCCCTGGTACGCTCTGAAAATCAGTTTCTTGTTTTCTCGCGAAGTGCTGTATGAGATGTCTCGCCGGGTAGACACATGAGCGTCATGATCAGAAGGGAATTACAGTCTGACGTTGCCGCCATCGATGCCTTGATTGTCTCAGCTTTTCTCCATGCCCCGCATACGAGCCACACCGAACAGTTGATCGTGAAGGCCTTACGTGAAGCCAAACAATTATCGGTTTCGCTGGTGGCTGAAAATAAGGGTGATCTTGTGGGACAAGTTGCCGTTTCTCCCGTCTCTATCTCCGATGGCACGGAACATTGGTATGGCCTCGGCCCTATTTCTGTTGCACCGGAATGGCAACGCCAAGGAGTGGGATCGGCACTCATGGGACAGGCTTTGACGGAGTTAAAGAAACTGGATGCCGCGGGCTGTGTCGTGCTGGGTGAGCCGCAATACTATGGCCGTTTTGGTTTCAAGTCAGATCCAGAGCTGGTCTTACCAGGTGTCCCCCCAGAATATTTTCAAGCCCTTTCTTTCACCGCAAGAGTCCCGGTCGGTTCGGTGGCATACCATGAAGCTTTTGATTGCAAAGGCACATGAACAGCGTCCAATGGCCGAGGAGATGAATGTCTCTCTTTCCGCCCTGGGATTTGACGTCTTCTGCGACCAAACCGGTCTCAAGACGGAAGGGGTACGAACGATTCTGACGCCTCTGAAGAACGAATACCCTGGGTTACAAGGAGGTCCCCAAATCCTTCAAGAGCATTTTCAGGAGGTCCGATGCACCTGCGGCGGGATTCGTAAAGCTGAAGGAGGCAGGATACGTCTGGAACTTGTTGCCCCTTGTCACCTGTATCAGGACTTTCACACCTGAAGTGGGAAGCATCGAAAGATTGGTGCCCACAGAAATGCGCGTGACCATGGGGACATTTTTCGCACCCTTCTCCAGAGAGGTGGCGATGTCATTGAGTGCTGCATCCACACTGTTTTTGGCATATTGGAGTATCTTCCCATTCACGGTCAGGCCGATATTTTTCTCAGGCAGTCGGGCGATCCATTGGGGAACGTGCTTTTTGATGTCATTCAGTTGCTTGACGGTTCCACTCGCCAATATGGTTATGGTTTTAATCTTGAACCCATATCGAGACACGGTGTGAGTCTGATTCTTTAATGCCCAATTGACGAGGGCTGTGACATCGGTGGCTAGAGTTGCTTTGGTGCTCTTGCTCAACCGCTTGCTAAACGTGCTCAGGGTTCGCAGGTAAGGCGCGACGTCTTTTGTCGATTCCGCACGAATGTACACAGTTTTCCTCAAGGGCCATTTCCCGTAGGGTTTTTTCTTCGGTAATTTCTTGATGCTCGCGTTGATCGTCTTGATCACCTTGTTGCACATTGCGACGAGCATGGCTTTTACGCCATTGAGACTTAATTCATGGCCTTTCAAGGCATTCAGAGCTGTCGTGGTTAATTGTCGTGCATTGTTTAGGGAATTCCGCGCTTGATCGCTTACCTTTTGTATCTCACCACGCAAGGCTGTGTGCAATGCTTGCGGGATCGTTAGGTCGATTGTTGCAGTCAACGGCCCACCGTTGGCAGGCAAAATGGCCGTGAGTTTCTGGATCGTAATCCCATGAAGCACTGCCCTCTTGATCTGAGTAGTCGTCAGGGTGAGTCCATTCTTCGAAAAGGCTATCACACCCCCTGCGGTGAATGGCCCCTTACCTCCATAGTTCCATGTGATATCTCCACCAATAGACATAGCGGTTTTCGATATCGTCCATGTTCCGGTGAGCGAACACTTCGGGGTGACGTTAAATGTGAGTTTGGTGAAGAACCCCTTTTTGTCGACAACCGTTAACAAGCCGACGCCGGTCATGGGACGGTTCTTCCACCAAATACCTGTACTGCCCTTGATCCTGAGGTGAGTCGAGGTGACCGTGATTGCACCCGCAATCTTCATCGTAAAAGCGTTGCCAAGCGTTCCCGTAAACTGCACCCCGGTGCTAAACCCCTTGCCGGACACTTTTGAGTCGATGGCCGCTAATCCAAAAACACTCTGTAACGTGATGATGTTGTGAATCTCAAAGGTACCCACTAATAGAATAATAAGTCCGTCACTGTTCGGTTGACCTTTGGTGGGTTTGGGCAAGAGGGCGGTTATTTGCTTGTCCGGCCCCGTACCCATGGCACGAATCCGTTGACCAAAGTCCTGTCCCGCTTCCGTCCGTACCTTACCTGGTAGGATTATAGTTGCGAATTCGCGTGGAGTGGTCACCGCGAATTCTACCTGAATACTGAACGGACCAAAAACGACTCCCACCTCACCGACGCGAGCTTCCACAGGTAGCGCGTTGACGAAATCTTGAGGGTCTCCTGTCTTGAACCCGTTGAGCAGATTGGCCAACGATTTCCATACACTCCACGTTGGCAGCCCGGTCGTGGTGCCAAGAACCGCCCCTCCGAGATACGGAGGGAGCTGGAGGTAATTGGGTCCGATCATGAAGGGCAGTTTGAATCCTTTCGGCGCGGCGTCTGGATCTAACTTGTAGGACGGTTTGGTCAAGAAGGGAAGCAGTTGGGAAAACAGACCGATCAGGGCAAACAACCCGCCATCGGGTTGAGGAAAGGACCAACGGCTTTCGGCCTTGAGCATTTCCCAGCCGAAATATGAAATGGCGAGTTCCTTATAGAAGAGCGGAACAGGCACCGGAGAACCTGCAGGGAGCACGGCAAGTAACTGATCAATGGTGTAGGAATATTGAAAGGCTTTGCAACTCGTTTTGCCATCAATTAAATACCCGGTGGTCAGACAACCTGCGAGCGCCAACAGGTCAAAGCGGTCGAACTTGCCTTCCAACTGAAGCAAGAACAGTGAGCCACTCAGGATTTGGCCGAATGACAGCGAGGTCAATTGAATTCCCAGCAATTCAGGCAGGCCA
>JAGQKG010000224.1 GCA_020430245.1 Nitrospira sp. | reverse complement strand
TGTCGCCGTTGGAGATATAGTCTTCGCGTATCGTTCCCCATTGACGTTCGCTCAGGTACGGGCCCCAGTGTTTCCATTTGTGACCATTCTCAAGTAATCGAGTGTGCTCGGCAGATCGCGACATGGCATGCTCCTTTTCTTTTTCGTAACGGGAAATGCATGAGTTTTCGAACGGGTTGCTATGAACCCCGGTTATCCAATTTTCCGACACATGACGTTCTTTCCTGATTATAAGCAAGGGCTCAGCTACCCTGCTTCACTTCCTCGTGGGCCAGTTTCTTTGCGCTCTGAACGTCGAGCATCAACTTGTTCGCGATGTAGTACTTGACAATGTTGCGCACGTAGGTCGTTTCCTCTGATGCCGATCTTCGGCGGTGATGAGTTCCACGTTGTTCAACCACACGTTTGGCGGAAAATGTCGAGGCGAGGACAATCATACATTGGCTGTCGTTGGGCTGTTGAAGAAATGGCAAGTTGTAGGGCCGGTCAAACCTTGGACAAATAATCCAGGCTTTTCAGGCAACCATTTGGATCAAGTCTGACAAGGTGCGGTATGGGAACCGGCTGCTATTATTAATGATAAGCCATAAAAGCCCGAATACGCTGTGTTCTTCCCAAAGGCCGAAGTCGCTCCTTCGTTGTGCTGCCTGGGAACCGGAAAATTTGTGATCCAGGGTGAGACCCAGCTTTTCCCGTCGTGAGATATTTTGGTATATTGACCGGCATTCGTGACATTTTTATTTATCACAAGGAGGAAGAATCCATGAGGCGATTGGTAAGTGGAATCGTGACAATGACGGTTCTCATTGCGGTCACGTTGCTGCTGAGCGGATATGGCTATGCAGAAGAAGGGAGCGTTCAAGCGATGTCTCCGTGGAAAGGGGTGGGCTTTGCATTTCCGGTCGGGCCTGATCAAGTATATATGGTGGCCGTATATAGCGGGGTGATGCTGGTGGATGACGGCAAAGGCCCGATACATGCGGCGTCGATCGTCTGTCCCGGCACCGTTGATGCCGATTTGAAAAAGGGAACGAAAACGGGGCATGCCAAATGCGTCATTACGGGTGAGCAGGGCAATCGTGTCTTTGCGGAATTTAATTGCACCGGGGATGTGGAAGGGTGCCGGGGAATATTTAAGATCACCGGCGGCACCGGGAAATTTGCCGGGATTACGGGTGAGGGCGAAATGATTTCGAAGATCCAGGCGCGGGAGATTACGATGGTCAGCGGGGTCGAGTCGGCCCAACAACTCGGAGAGGGAGTCGCGGTGTGGCCAAATCTGACCTATCATATTCCAGACATGAAGTAAACGCTAAACGGATCGTTCTCTAGATGTGGAGGCAGTGATGGGTACGTATTTGATTTTTGGGCTGAGGCTTGGATTGGGGTTGCTTCTTTTTACGACTTATGTACAGGCGCAAACCTTTGTGTTCCCGGAAAAGGGACAAAGTCCGGAACAGCAGGAGCTGGACGACTTTACCTGTTATAAGTGGGCCAAGCAGCAGACGGGCTATGACCCGGAGCATCCGGACCTCGCGGCCGCGCCGCCGCCGCCATCAGGGGGTGGTGCGATGCGAGGGGCGATGGGTGGGGCTGCGCTCGGGGCCATTGGGGGAGCCATTGCCGGCAATGCAGGCAAAGGTGCTGCAATTGGTGCCGCTGCGGGGGGCGGGATGGGCATAATAGGACAACGTCGGGCTGAGCGGGGGTATCAAGAAGAGGTCCAACAAGCCTCGGCGAAGAACCAGCAGACTAGAGCCACCTTTGACCGTGCCCACAACGTGTGTATGGAAGCCAAAGGGTACAAGATTGGTTAGGGCTGTTCGCCCTTGACTGAATAGAAGGAGAAGACGATGAGGGTAGAGCAGTCCTGCGTTATTCTGTCTTTCGTGGTAATGCTGGCAGGCTGTGTGGGGACTCAGCAGGCTGGGCAACAGCCATCGGGTTCTTCCGTCGACTACGCGCCTCCTCCGCAGGGGCGGACCTTTGTCTTTCCGGAAAAGGGACAGAGTCCGGAGCAGCAGGAGCAGGACGATTTTACTTGCTATAAATGGGCCAAGCAGCAGACGGGCTACGATCCGGAGCATCCGAATCTGGCGGCTGCGCCGCCACCGCCATCAGGCGGCGGTGCGTTGTTCGGCGCGATGGGGGGCGCCGCGCTCGGTGCGATCGGAGGTGCCATTGCGGGCGATCCGGGGATGGGAGCAGCCATCGGTGCGGCTGCTGGTGGCGGATTGGGCTTGATGGGACAGCGGGGAGCTGAGCTGGAGTATCAGCAGAAGGTCCAAGAGGCCGGAGCGAAGAACCAGCGAACACGGGAAACATTTGATCGCGCCCATCGTACCTGCATGGAGGGGAAGGGGTATAAGGTTGGCTAACGCAGAAGGTCCCTAACACTACGGATTGTCCTGCAAAAGTCTTCGCCGCTCGGTGCTTCTTCTATTTTTTACAATAATGAGGCCAATGCCAAGCAGTGGAACCTCCAGACCCATACGGTCAATCGGGTGTTTTGATTTTAGAGGATGCGGCAGGGCTATGGTGGTTCCCACTCTTCCACTACCACCTCATAAGTGCGCATTCTCTTTTTCCTGCCCCCGGAAAAATAATATGGTCTTGGTCCATTCAGCGAAGAGCCGGAAGTTGTTGAGGCCTCCATTATTGACGACCATGTGGTCAGGGGTAAGGATGAGTTGATCCGCCATCGGTACATCTTGCACGTTTTCCCCATGAGCACCACGAAGATGGACAAGTAATCATCATGATCCCGCACCAAGTACGACTTTCTTGAGTTTTGTGTGCACCGAAATTTCTCCCAGTCATACAGCGAGAGAGATGGATTGAGTACGGTGAAATCCAAACTGACCAGTGTTTGCTTAAATTGGAATGTGTGTGTCCCGGTGATCTGAGACGCGACAAACTCATGAGGTCCGCAGGGCAACGGTGCGAAGGTCTTCTACGACAGGTGAACAGAGGCCAAAGACAAAGACGAACAAAAGGGGCCAGTCATGTCTGGATGGACCGGGTTGCCTTCGGCATGTTTCAGTCTTCTTTCGATCTGTTCCGATGCCTGGGGCAATAAGGTTCGAACAGATTTGTTTGTGGTCTTGAACATCGAGAAATGGACGGTCCAATTCGTTCGGTCCGATGGCCGAAAATTAATTTAAGGAATACGTGAAAGTTAACCGTTTTGTAATATACTCTTGACTAGCCCGCAATACGTTCGAGCTAGGCTAGGATGTTTGTATGAAAAATTTTTTCCCTTGCACTTGGCATCAGTTTCATGCTGATTTCGTCAGCATGGTCTGGACTTTTTGTGTAACACAAAGGAGGATGTAAATGAGAAAAGGGATTATCATATTTGGCATGTTGGGACTAGTGAGTCTGCAGATAGGATGCACGAAATTGCCAGGCTCTGATTTATTGTCTCCCACGTCGAATGGGACAAAGACGGTGACCACCAGCCAGCAGTTCGACGAGTTAGCGGACAATTCGCCAGCCTTCCTGGGGCAGGAAAAGAGGCTCGCAGGAGCGGTAGTGAGTATTGATCAAACGGATGAGGGGTATAGCATATTAGCTGAATGGCTGCCCTATCCCACAAGGGAACTTGAGGAAGGACCCAAAATCAGTCAAGCTGATAGGAGTAGACATTTTCTTATTCGTTTTATCGGAAAACGTGAAAAGGAATTTTATACCACTCGGGGAAATATATTTCTTTTAGAAGGAACCGTGGAAGGAACAAAAAAGGCACTGGTGAATGTTTTTGGTCCTCGAAAAGATCTCCTCTATGTTAATGCCAGATGTGTTCGAATCTGGGAAACCGGCCAAGACGGGGATCCCTCCAGCCAATTGGACTCTCAGTATCCTCCAAGGAGAAATAGAACACTCTGTGCGGATTGAAATGAGAAACTTTGGGGGTTGTGAATCGGACCAGTCCCCAGCTAGGTATAGGCTCCAATGGGTTTCCCCTATACGGCTGCTAGGAAGTTCCTCGTAATTTTAGTCTCGGGGGCCCTGTATGCAGGGCCCCAATTCTTTCTGTCGGCGTAACCGACTCCTCCAATTCCCGAATGAATGAAGGTTGAGTAACAAAGACGCCGGAAATAGATTTAAGCAGGCCTACAGCTTTGTAGATGAATGATTGAAGCTCAATGATTCACTCGACAGACGCCTGTCTCCCGTGGTGTCCACGGCATCCTCCCTCATCATCTTTGCTGTGGCACTTTCATAGCGATTGTGCCTGCCGGTAATTGTGACCTCACCGTCCGCGCCTCATGTCCTCATATTATCCCGACCACAATGAAATTTCTTCCAGTTGCAAAGCCTAAAGTCGATTGAAAGTGTGATTCTGTTGCGCCAGGCTTGACCCACTACTGTGTCGGACCACAGGCTGAAAGCAGTAAAAATCATAATCCCTCACATCTGATTCATTCATTTTAGTTTCCCAGACGAATGGTTTGACGCTTGTTAGCGGAAATGACTAATTTGCCGGCGGCATTGTGAATTTTCCAAGGTAATTCGGAATATGGAATGTAACGAAGTTGTTTGACACCATGAACGAGCCGAACCAATTCCAAAATCAGGACATGGGATGATGGTTCCTATTGGATACATGGAGGATGCAATGATTACGTGATTGCAAGAGCCTTCCATGAGTATTTCTGATGGACTCAGGTTCAGATGTCAATGCATCGGTCCAATAACCGGCTGTTACAAACTGCCGAAAGAGGAACCATTTGAACAGTTCCCGCTATTTCCATTCCTGGACTCCCAAGAGGTTAGACAGCCTATGGTCTCACTTCTTAAGGAAATTCCCAAAAAGCGGAATGATAAGATAGAAAGATGGAAAAATGATGGCCGTCGGTTAATCCGGCTTATCTGGAAACAGGATTTGAAATTGAAGCTGCAGCGTCCAATCGGGCGCCTGGTCGGGTTTTTCCAGATAATAAAATCCCTGGAGTTTGAGATTAATCGGGCGTTTTTCTCCACGAAATATCACCTTTCCGATTCCGCCTCCAATGGGTACGGTCCAGCGATTCCGTTTTTCCTCAGCTTTCCAGTTTGCAGTGATCGGCGGGGTGGAAGTCAGATACCAGCCATTGGGGAAATTGTAATTGACAAACGGCTCAATCAAAAACACATTGACCTTTCGACGTTGATTATCACCGGCAAACGACCAGAGATTTCTTATCACGGCACCCACTACCCAGGGGTCCGGTAGGCTGACCAATGCCAGAGTGGGGCCGACACTCCATTTCCCCGTCCCTAGACGGTCATCCGTGGCCGTATTGAAAATAAAAGTCGGCCCGAAACCACCGACCAGTTTGAAACGACGCTTGGATTCGTCACGAGCAAAAAATCCTGTATACTCAATATTGCCTAAACCAGCAAGGCTTCCCGATTTGTCCATAATGGCGTTAGCCGGCAAGTAGGGGATTGGAATGACTAA
>JAGQKG010000223.1 GCA_020430245.1 Nitrospira sp. | reverse complement strand
ATGTCCTAGGAGTGTGGAAGGTTGGACGAGAATGGGAGCCCGCTTGATGCGGGGAAGATGAGAAACGAGGGTGCAGGGGGCCAGGGCGAAATGATCGGAAACGCGTTTTTCCAAAGAGGTGAACAGGACCAACTGGTACGTCAGTAAGAGGTTCCCGGCAACCAAGAAATTTATGCCGCGATGCCTAAGGAATTTGTCTGTGTGAGACACAAGTTTGGTCGTATGGTTAAAAACTCAGGCAGCCTTGCGGGAATAATCTTTCAGCAACCCACCCGCCTTCATGGTCTCTTGAAAGGTGGGGCAGAACTTGGTATCACGGTCGTGGAGCAGATGCTGCCCGGGAGTCTGGAAGCCACACTCCGCTATGGTTGAATTGCCGTCCATCTGTGCCATCCATACCCATTGGGATGTGGAGTCTTCCGGCAATGTGGGCTCTCCGACGCGCCCCCTGGATAAAAATATGATGTAATAGGTCACCAACCCACACATAGTCCAGACTTCAGCAGAAAAAATCGGTTCCGACGAGGAGGTCCTGATGGGTACGAAATTATGCCATGTTCAGAATATTTCTCTGCTTCAAATAAGAACCATCGCGTTGAGCCTTACCCTCTTGGGGTTTTCTCTTTTTGGCTGCCGTATGTACTACGAAATGGAAGGCGTAGCCACCCTTGCCGGCGTTGAGAAGGATTTGGACATGTGGCTGGGGAAAAGCAAGGAAGAACAAATCCAAAAAATGGGTGATCCGGTCATGTGCATGCTGTGGGATGAACATGGAGAATTCTGCCATTGGCTGGACCCGGGAGATCACACTGATGGTTCTTTCCGTCCAAAACGTATTTTTTATTATGACAATAACAGTGTTGTGTGTGGATGGACGTATACAGGACAGTGGGCCGATCAAACCAAAAATTTGTGCAAAAGATAAGGATACAGTCTAAAAACCGGCAGGGGTATACTGTTGAAAGCACGTTTGACTCCTAAGACAATTTTGGTAATCATTGCCCTCGCGAGCATTGAGTGGGATATTGTCAAGTGAAGTGAATGTGTCCAAAAAATAAGCAACACACAGATTCAAAATTCGTTGATTGACCCACATTCAGATAACTGAATCGAGGTAAAAAGCCAATTCAAGTTGACTTACGTTGTCAAAACCCTCCCAGAGGAGCGCTTTGGAAGAGGCAATTCACCATTCGCCATATACAGGTAGATCAATGATAATATTTCTAAAGGTAGGCCGAGTTATTTAACCTGTAATTTTCTAGGAGCCTATATATGTTCAATCTGGCTGGAAAAGTTGCAGTCATTACTGGTGGCAATGGCGGCATTGGTCTGGGTATGGGGTGTGGACTGGCAGAAGCCGGGGCTAAAATCGTCATTGCTGCCCGCAATGAAAAGAAAATGGAGACGGCAAAAGCTGCTCTGGAAGGGAAAGGTACACAAGTACTGACTATTCCCACAGATGTCGGGAAGAAAGACTCAGTCGATAATATGATAGCTGAAGCTAAGGCCCATTTCGGTCGCCTGGATATTCTGATCAACAATGCTGGTATCAATGCCGGCGGTCCGGCCGAAGAGCTTTGCCTGGAAGATTGGGAATATGTGCTGAATACCAACCTTACCAGTGCCTTTTTATGTTCCCATGCCATCTACCCCTATATGAAACAGCTGGGCGCTGGCAAGATCATCAATATCGGTTCCATGATGTCGATCTTTGGTCATCGTTTGGCTCCGGCATATGCGGCCAGTAAAGGAGGCATTGTCCAGTTTACCCGTACCCTGGCCTGCTCCTGGGCTGAAGATAATATTCAGGCCAATGCTATCCTTCCCGGCTGGATTGATACGGAAATGACCCAGGTTCTTCGTGAGCGTCTACCCGAAGTGCATCAGAGCGTGATCGACCGGACTCCTGCCAATCGGTGGGGCACCATAGAAGACTTATCTGGTATTGCAGTATTTCTGGCAAGCAGCGCCTCCGACTTCATTACAGGAGCAGCCATTCCCGTCGATGGAGGTTATGCTATACAGGGATAAGAATTATTCTCATTTTGAAATAAGGCCATCAATCCAGCCATATCAGGTCCGATGGCCTAAACCCTGACGAAGGCTAGTCTGGCTCTCTCGTTTCAAATATGGACGAACGGACAACCCGTGTCGTTTCACTGGGCGTGCACACTGCATTAAACGATTCGAATCCTCCGGGTGATTTGTCCGTTGCTTTCCCAATAGGTATGCTTCTGCGCAATGCGCGGATCATCTGCAGCCGGTTGCACTCTTCCAGCTTTATCGATGGCACGAGAGACAATGGTGTGCTCACCCGACTGGGCTTTCCAGTCGAGGTGCCAGAATTTCCAGGCGAATTCGTGTTCCTGGCCACTCTCGATGGTGGCCGGTTTCCACGGGCCATTATCAATGCGAACTTCGACCTGTTGGATGGGCCCACCCCACGCGGCCCCAAAAATGCGGTACTGGCTATTCTTCTTGGTTACTCGTGCCGTGACGGATTTTGGCAGAGCACGACCGACCACTTTTTGAGTCCACACGGTTTGGCCATTCGGAAACGATTCTTCCCGAATGGTCACATAGTCTTTTGCCATAAAACGACCTGCCCACCTGGTATCAATGACCTCAATGCGTTTTATCCATTTCACATTGGCGACTCCATACCACCCCGGTGCAATCAATCGAACGGGAAAGCCATGGAGATGTGGGAGGGGAGCCTCATTCATTTCATATGAGAGAAGATTGGTGGGCGCCAGGGCCTCTTCAACGGACATGCTGCGGCTAAAATTTTGTGGCATCTTCATGTTCCGCACTTCTTCTTCGCCTTCGTCACTTCCGAAGAAGACCACGTCAACTCCCTTCTTCTGAATGCCGGCCTGTCGTAGCAGGGGGGCCAACGGGGTCCCTGTCCATTTGGCATTCCCTACGGCTCCCACAAACCATTCAAATCCATGGTTGCCGGCACATTCAATGGTGAATATCTCCTCCTGCCTCGGAAGGGCTTTGATTTCCTCCAAGGTGAATACGCGAGGGCGATCTACTAAGCCCCCGATTTCCAATCGCCACTCTTCGGGATGAATCATGGGCCGGTTATAGTGACTGACATCAAAAAAGTCGGAGTTGGGTGTGATCCAAGACCCTAATTGTTCCCAATTGATTTTGCTGAGCTCCCCGTACTGTTGGATCGCTTCCTTGGGCGGTGGAGGTGGTTGATCTTGGAAGGGGATAACCTGTTCGCCACTCGTTGACGCCCAGAGTTGAGAGGCAAATGGAGAATCCAGGAGGGTTAAGGCGGCCAAGAGGCCTCCCCCTTTTTTGAGAAAATTCCGTCGCGAGATCCCCGGTAATTGGTTGGAGTCCACGTCGATTTGTAACTCTTCCAGGTTGGTAACCGGTTTATCTGTATCGACAGATCCACCTGGTTTTGCGGGGTGATGACGCCACCACTTTTTTACGGAAAGACTTTGTCGGCTCATGGCCTTTTCTCCTTCTAAATTTAGGGGTTATTTCTCTCATCCTTTTCCTAATTTGGTTTCGAACAGACTCCCTTCCACTTTCCTTCAAGAAATGTCCGTCAGAGCTACTTGAATCCTGGCCCCTTGTTGTTCCGTGATGAAGCTGGTGAGTACCTTCATGAAATGCGGGTGTTGGGCCCCAGAAATGATGTACTGCCATCGATAAGCTTTGAGGAGTCCTTTCTCAACAGTTTGACGTTGGTCTTCAGAAAATTGCCGGCCACAGGTACGGGCAAAGTACTCGCCATCAGCATTGGCCTGGACCTTCAGGATTCCATCGACGGCTCCCACCAACTCAATAAATTCATCCACTGCCCGGTCTCTAGCTTCCCACGACAGGGTTTTGTCGAGATGTCTCCATTCCAGTTCATCCATGATGGCGTGTTGGCTTTCTTCCAACCAGTGATATCGGAACACATCCTTAAAAAGCGGGGATATATTTTGGTCCGGCTCAATGCTGGCCCGATAGTGTAGCTGAGTGAATAATTCGATATGCAAGGTCAGCGCTAACACGGCCCATGTGCTTTTACTCAAGACCAGCCTGGCCACGGCGTTAGGATCTGGCAGGAAGGTATACCCCAGGGCCATTTGGGCGCCGGCCAATTGTTCAAGGCGTCGAAACAGGTCTTGATGTTTTACCTCTTCGTCGCTAAAACGGATCAAGGCCTCGAGCGCCGTCTGGTTCCCCAACCAATGCTCTCGACTCACCTCAAGGACCTTGGCGTTTATAAACCGTTCCACCAACCCGAACACATTGGCATAGGTCCGACCTTGAACTTGGCTCAGATATCGTTGTTCTTCGGAAGTTAAAAATTCAAGTTCCTGCACTTTCGACAACCCGTCAGGGAGAAATTTTTGTTCGACATCGAACTGTCGATGCCGTAAGACATCCTTGTCGATATCCCATCTGACACGTTTGGATGCTGTAATGCAACGGGCATAGGGCTCAAGAGAAATTTCTTCAGTGCTGATTGCCCTGTCAGCAACAGCGTTTTCATCCTCGATTAACGATCCCCTCTGGGGTAGGGCTACGGTGTGAACAGTCATGGCGATGCCTCCTTTTTTTTAATGGGGAAGGGTTAAAAGAGCGTGTAAGCGGTTATTGGATCCTCATGGTTTGAATGAATGTTCCCCACTTGCTTGGTACGACTTGTGGTGGACCCTGTTTTTTCCGCTCTACGTTTGTCTGTTGTTCCCCCTGCCCATGGCTATAGCAGCATGTGTGCCAATGCATTTCCCACTACATTCATCAATTGGTTCAATGTCTTATGGAATAAGTGAGGGTCTATTCGATCTTACGAAAAATCACAACTCGCGAGATTTCGCTAGTGACAATCGTGAGATTTCACAAAATGATTAAGATACTGCACCGCTTTTCGTGAAGTTGCCCTTACCCTGACAAGATGTTTGATCAAAAAAGCAGGTTGGCCAATGCTCGCTTATTGGCCCTCAGGAATATCAATTAGCTATGTACAGGGTTGGCCGAAGAAAATTATGGCCTTACAGACACGCCCATGTATTAATTCTTCCCCGATACCGTCGTGCAAATACAAGCTGTTATGGTTCTGAGAGTATTGGCAACTGAAGCCAGATTCGGCTTCCTTCATCTTTGCGTAGAGCCGGTAACCTGATGCTTGATACATCAACAGACGATGTTTAGGTGAATGGTCTGTTCAGCGAAGAATGTTCGTTAAGTTGGCAATACCTATAGGCGAGTACTGTTTTCCCCTCCATAGCTTCCCCACTTGGTTCTGATGTCATTCTTCCTGGTGTGTGGAGTATCACACGTATCGGGGAGGGGAGGGGAGAGAAGAGTGGGAGAGGAATGCTATGGTGGTGAGGTAAATTCTAGAGAAACAGTGAGTTCGAATTTTTTAGCCATGCGAGCACGAGTTTACAACCGATGCAAATCTTCCGACCTGTTCTGGCAGACGCGCAGGTCTGCCGACTTCTTCAGGCTGCAGTTTCTCTGCCCTCACAACGTTGATTTACGCAAACATTGAGAGATGCT
>JAGQKG010000222.1 GCA_020430245.1 Nitrospira sp. | reverse complement strand
ATGTTGATCCAGATGACATCGGGTTTCGTGTCCCCATTCAAATCGGTAATGATTGGAGCTTGTCCGAAATGTGCGTTGGTGAGTCCCAGTTCGTCGGTGTGAACGAAGATGTTGGCGGACGATGATGGAACTTGAAGAAACGTCTTTCCCGGCAGCTTCCAGATCTTGTGAACCGGCCATTTGATGTAATTCTGGGCGGCCAGTATATCGAGTTGTCCGTCCAGGTTAATGTCTTCGAAGACGGTCCCCCATGCAAATCCATAGTCCCGCAATCCATAAGCTTGCGTGACATCGGTAAAGACAAAGTTGCCGTCGTTGCGTAACAGTACCCATTGGGATTCCAGCCGCTGATCGTCCTTAAGGTCCCCCTTGAGCAGGAACTGTGGAATAGACGTGCCGACGTTGGTGAAAAACAAATCCTGGTCGCCATCCTTATCCACGTCCCCCACGGCCAGTCCCATCCAGAAGCCATAGCCGGTGTTGGTCGCAATGGGTGTAAACGTATTGTTTCGCTCGTTTTTGAAGATTTCGACTTCCCCGGTGTTCTGCGCCACGACCAGATCTTGCCATCCATCCCCGTTCAGATCGACGAAGGCCGAGAGAAAGGTGTTCTGTTTGGAAGCCGTGCCGGATGATTTCGTGATATCCGTAAACGTGAGGTCCCCGTTGTTGAGCAGCATGACGTTGTGTTTGGCATGAGACGGGTCGTTGAAGGTGGCGCTGCGAAAGGCTTTCTTGCTGACGAATACGCTGACGTAGAGATCTCCGTGCCCGTCATGATTGATGTCGGAGACCGCGATCGTGAGCGGGACGGCATCGGGTTCGAGGTTAAGGGGTATCTTTTGGTGACTGAAGATTCCATGATTGTTGAGATAGAGATAGATCCCATCTTCCCTGGCGATAAGCAGGTCCGTGTCTCCGTCGTGATCCATATCGATCGAAGTGGCCCCATAGGTCGCGGTGGTACTTGACAACTCCGATCCTTGGATAATGTTGACGAGCCGGCCATCCCGGTAAGTGAACAGGGCGTCCTCCTGTCCTTCGCCCCCACCCACGAAGATTTCCATCGTGCCATCCCGGTCCACGTCGATGACGGCGGCCCCGGAAAACGGATGTCTGAGGCCGTCCCAGTGATGCACGAACTCCACCGTAATTTCCTGAAACGGCTGAACGGCAATGGGATTAACAGAATGCGTCAATTTTTCATGCGTCGGAATGCAGGAAGCCGACATGAGCACGAGTGAGGCGGACAGCAATCCCTTCCCCCATAATGTGTTCTGTTCTTTTTTCATGATGAGCACTCCTTGGAAAACGGTCTCAGCTTGCTTCATGGCAGATGTTGAATTTTCTTCCCCTCAGTCCATTCAGGAGGAATATTCGTTACAGCCGCCAGCGGGTGTCGCCAGGGACCACCTTCAGGCGGGAAACGGGAAAGGGACGGCATGAATGATGGCTTGGCACCTGAGGACTCTTCTTTCTGTTTCTCCCTGATCGGTTGTGTGGCTCTCTACCCAGGCTGTACTGCGGTGTCCAAGGAGGGTTGCTCTCTCCCTGGCAAGAGGGTGTTCTTGAATGTTTGGTTGTGCAGGTTCAGGGCCTTCGGTACAGTAATTCTCTATTCCTGTTTCCCAGAGAAAAGATGGGAATAGTCTGAGATAGAGAAGGAGATGCTTGTGCCACGAGGGTTTCGTTATGCAATCTTGAGGAACAGATGGAGGTAGAAATGAAAATACAAACTGAAAATATCGGGTTTGTGGGGGTGGGGCGGATGGGGGCCAATATGGTTCGCCGGCTTCAGGAGGTGGGTTATCCGGTGACTGCGGTCTTCGATGTGGACAGCGAAAGGGCCAAGACCCTAGCTAAAGAATTAGGCTGTGAGGCCGTGTCCACTCCGGGTGAGGTGGCAGCCTTATCGAATACGATTTTTACGGTGGTGACGGATGACGGGGCGATGCAGGAAATCTTTTCAGAGGGTCAGCCGAACAGTCTCTTGAAGAATGCCGAAAACCGGTTGTTTGTGAATTGCGCCACGCTGTCTCCTCGCATCCACATGGAAATCGAACAACGTGTAGAAGCACGAGGGGGGCATTGTCTGGAGGCCTGTATGGCCAGCAGCATTCCTCAGGCTCGTGAAGGCACGTTATATCTTATGTGTGGGGGCAAGCCTGAAGTCTTCGAACGAGCCAAACCGGTTTTAACCACCTTGAGCGCTCAGTTACGCCACATTGGGCCTGCCGGTCAAGCCGCAAAGGTGAAAGCTCTGGTCAATATGGTGATGAATATCAACACCGCGGGTTTGGCGGAAGGGTTGGGTCTGGGAGATGCCCTTGAGTTGGATCTGACAATGTTGCGGGAGGTGTTCAGCCAAACCGGAGCGGCATCACGGGTTCTGGAAACCGATGGAGCCGATATGCAGAATCGTGATCACGAATGCTATTTCTCGGCAACCCATGCCGCCAAAGATTCCGGCATTGCGTATGCGCTCGCGGAATCCGTGGGACTCGCCTTGCCTCTGGCCAAATCGACGTTGGAACAATATCAGCGATTGGTGAAGCTGGGAAAAGGGGAATTGGATAAATCCGGTATTGCGGAGTTGACCTTTAAAGACCGCTGTTCGCGGTAATAGTGTCACACCCGTTTTCTCTTTTTTCCTCGGATCAAGGAGGCCATTGTCATCCTGACCCATTCGGCAACGCTTAGGGCAAGGTCCACGGAAGGATCTCGCTGAGCCGAAAGATTTCCCGCCCGGGCACAGATTCTTTGCCGTGGGCTCAGAATGACAAGTTACTTTTGGACTACCCGAGTGGAACGATGATTTGGGGGAGACGTGACATCGTCAACCTGGGCCCAGGTCCAATGCCGTTGTTTCACGATAAATGGTCGGTAGACCGCTATGGCCGTCACACACGGTTGACCCGCTGACTGAATGCTGAAAACACAATTTTGATCATTCGATTCCTCTATTCAATGGTTGAGGGTTAACGGTTTGTTAGCCAAGTAGTGATTTGCCATATTCCTGGGCTTGTTGGACCAATTCCTCAACTGTTTTTATTGCTTTTCCCACGCTTTTCCCTACTGTCTTCCCGGCTCTCTCCGCTACGGTGCGAGCTGTGGTTTTAGCCTTTCGAGTATTCTTTTTGACGGCTTTTGTGGTCGAGGCCACTTTCTTCGCGCCCTTCTTTTTTAATTGGCCCGCGGTTTTCTTTGCACGCGAGGAAACGCTGGCAGCTCGCTTGGTGGCTGTTTTCTTGGCTTGGGCCACTGTGCTTTTTGCACGTTTGGTTGCGACCTTGGCTTTCTTTTTCACGGTTTTGGCTGCTGACTTGGCTTGCTTGGCCACGGTCGCTGATTTTTTCTTAACCGTCGCTTTAACTTGAGAGGCCTTCTTGGTTGCTTGTCTTGCCGTGCTCTTTACAGCTTTTTTTATCGCCATCGTCTGCTCCTTTGCTGTGGGTAGAGGTCATGACCTGGATAGTGATACGTGAAATGTAACCTGGAACACAGGAAATCACAAGTCAAAGAGCCAACCGGTCATGGGTGTGTGGCAATTCGTGGATGAGAGACACGTGTTTGAGAATTCTTGATGGCATCTGAAGAAGCTCAGTGATTCGTAGAGCCGTCAATCTGGTGGAACAGCCATCCTTGCTGTCCCTCTCTCTTCAAAGAGGCAGCAGAGGGCGTATAATACGACAAGGGGATGAGAGAGAAATCTATGAAAGTTGGAATGTGGATCATTCAGCTGGCGATGGTGTTCATTGGCCTGAGCGGGTGTGCGACGTTTTCCTCATCGCCTTTTTCCACAGACCAGGAAGCGCGGGTGACGCCCGGCGTGTTGTTTTCTCATGTGGTTCATGATCCCTCCGCGCATAGAGGACAAATCATGAAGGTGGGCGGAGTGGTGCTGTCCGCGAAACGTCTCGTGGACCGGACGGAAGTGATGGTGCTTCAGATCCCTTTAGACAACGATTCCGTCCCGGAATGGGACCGGACCAAATCCGAAGGCCGTTTCACTGCCACTCAGCGGACCTTTCTTGATCCGGCCACGTTCCCCCAAGGTACTCGCGTAACCATTATAGGAGAAGTCACCGGCCAGGCCTCCGTGCGAGTGGATGAAGAAGAAAAAGTCTATCCTGTTCTTGCCATTCAGGCCTTGAAAGTGTGGCCGATGATTCCAGGAAACACGTATGGGTATCGTCCCTATTGGGGGCCTTATCCATACTGGGGCGGTAATTGGGGGTGGTATTGGCCGTATTCGGCTTCTTCTTTCAGATATTATGGTCGTGGACATGGTGGTGGAAAACGGTTTCGTCGATAGACCTGTTCCGTATCCCTGTTCATTGACTTCGGTTTGGGGAAATGTGCAAAGTAATTTTTTCCCCTCATTCACGTTCTTCCTTAAGGAGGTTTTTTATGAAACAGGTACTATCCGCAGTCCTTTCCGTGTTGTGTCTGGTGGGTTTAGCCGGAATGTCCACCGCCGGGATGATGGATACCGTAAAAAGTAAAGCCGACGAGACCACAAAGACTGCAACTGACGCTCATAAGGGCATGGACATGACGGAACATGCAAAAGAACATGCGATTGAAGCTCAGAACGCCACGAAAGAAGAAGCCGGTGGCATGATGGACCAGCTCAAAGAAGGGGCGAAAGGAGAAGTCAATAAAACGGGTAAAACCGCTAACGAAACAATCGACAATATTGGAAAATAAGACTCCTTCCTGAGTTCTGTGTTTGGGGATGTCCAAGGCATAGAACTTCAGCGTTATTCGAGTGTTGCGTGGCCTGCCGGGAGAGGACCTCTCTCCCCAGGCCGTTTTTTTTACTCTCGTGTAACGAAGAGAAGAGAGGGGAGACACATATCCATGTTCATGAAGTTTGAGAGGGCTTGTCCGCTCCATTGGCGATACCGATGAAGCTGACAGGTTCTGGATGTGGGTTTTTCCAAAAAATGTTTCTTAATTTGTGGCACCATAGTCACGCAGTGACAAAGGGAATGTTTGTGAGAATCCCGACGTTTCTGGAGGTCGTGGTCTTGAAGGGCTAATGGCCGTGTTCCCGGCATGGAGCCGATCCACCGCAGACACTACCGTACCGGCACTCTGCTTGTAGTATGCCCTCCCTTTCCCTGCTGTGGCCTTGCGCCACACTGCGGCATTTCTCCAAACGTTGTTATTTTCCCCGTGCCCGCTCCAAAGTCCACCCGCTTAGGTGGTGATGATCGCTCAAAGATTCTTAAGGGAGGCTGGGCATCCTATCCGATCGTCTGTGAGGCCAAAGTCTGCAATATTTAAGTTAAGACGCACTTGAAAGGGAGAGAAACGTTATGCGTGCATTACTATCCTTGTTGTTCTTCGCGATCGTGCAGGTTGGTTTTTCTGGTTTGAGCTGGGCCGCCGATACCCCGATTTTTGCGACCTTTGCCCTTTTTGATGTGGATAATGATTGGGGGAATTCGCCGATGGAAGAAAGGCAAAAATCCGGGGAAGAGGCCAAAGCTCTGCTGGAATCCTTCAAAAATCAGGTAACTGTGGAAGATCGGAAGA
>JAGQKG010000221.1 GCA_020430245.1 Nitrospira sp. | reverse complement strand
ACATCATTATTTTTCTTTATATTCCTTGAAATTATTTACCAACTCCACGAAAGATTTTGGTTGATACCGCTCAAAGCTTTCCTGATCGACGAAAACAAAGTCATAGGTCACTTCCGGCTGTTCTTTATTCACATCATCACACCATTGCTTCAACCGCTCGATTTTTAAAGGAACATCCAAATCTTCAAGGCCCTTGGTTTCAACGATGAAAACATGCTTTTCGTCCGTTTTTACAAGAAAGTCAGGAAAATAGTTTGAGATGTCTCCGCTTGCATTCACGTAGTCAATTTTAAACCCAACAGCCATGTAGTTTTTGGCATAAGAAACAACATCCTCGCAGCTCTCCAAAAAGGCGGCAAACTCCAGTTCCAAATGGCTGTCTCCAATGATCTTGTTAAAGATACTTTTCCTGGCAATGATGCTTGGCTGATCGTTAGTCACAAATGGTCTGGTTTGTTTCAGCTTAATATAGTCTTTTATTTCTGACGTTCCATGATCCTGAATGGTTAGCTTGTTAATTTGCTCCTTAAAGGTCTCATGAATGGTGCGGGTGGCTTCAGTTTCAGAAAGATTTCTGAAGGTATTTAGACTGTCCAGATTGACTACACGGTCAAAAAGATGATTTTGAATGAAGTCTTTCACCTTGGCATACAAAACATCATAGCCACCCACGAGCCGCAGGTCCTTCATAATAGTTTGGGTAAAGAACCCCACCACACTTCGATGATCCGCGTTTCCGGTGGTGGTCAGCATCGTGGTATGGGTTTGTTCCCCGGTCGTTATATCCCGAAAAACAATTTCACGCTGTTCGGCCTCTGAAAACTCCCTATAAGGGACCTTCTTTTGTGGGAAGGAGGAAACATCAAGGTCTTCAAGATTCTTATAATTCCTATAAATACGTGGCGTTAAACGGGGAAGCGGAATGTCCAGCTTGTCCAAATCCTTCTTGGTGTTTTCCTTGTCTACTTCAATAACAACGGGAATTTTTGGTTTGGTCCCCTTCCCCATTGCCGACCGTTCCAGTTCTACGCCTTCATGTTGTATGGATTCGACAAACTCCATGAACTTTTCACTACCAACCACACTGACATACTCAATCACATCACCACCCAAATACATGCGCCGCAGCCCTCGTCCCAGGGTCTGCTCTGGAAGAATATTGCTTGGAGCAGCATAGGCCCGCAATCCTACAATCGTAGTTACATTGCGAACATCCCAACCCTCTTTTAACATCATGACGGAAACAATGGCCTTGTAAGGACTGTCCCAACTATCAATTGAATTGGCCTGTTCCCGCAACAGGTCCAGCTCTTCTTTATCCTTTCCTTTTTTGTTCTCCGAAATGTCTCCGGACTTGTTGGTGTGAATGGTCAAGACCGATCCATGAAAGTCCTGATAGGTGCGCTCCAGCCATTCAGCAACTTCATCACAATTGGTGGTATCATCGGTCATCACAAAGAGAATGGCCTTTTTCCCTACCTTCTTATGTTGTTCATAAGCCTTCCGCCATTCCTCGACCCCAAGATGCAGGTAATCTTCATACCTTTCCGTGAACTTTGAAGATTGCTGCTCCACAAGCTTGGCCCGGCTTGCTGGGTCGGGTAGTACGGGATGCTTCACCACATTCTGAAATATGGCTTCGACAAGCGGGTAATCACTCACAGTTTGAACAAAAATGGCCCCGTTATTGTGTCGTGGCGTGGCCGTTACATCCACCTGTAAAGAAAGAAAATGATCCTTTTGTTTCAGTTTATTATGAATGTCTTGAATCGACTTAAACCACGCCATCCGTTCATCGTGAATATGATGGGCTTCATCATTCAGGACAATTAATTCGTCGATTTCCCGTACAATCACTCCCAGATCCACTTTGTTATCCGAGGTCTTGGTGACAGGCTTTCCACCAAGAAAATAATCCATGGTGTCGTCATCATCGGCGGACGGAAGGGTTTCATCCCCGGAATACACCCGGTGAATGTTGGTCAGAAAAATGTTTCCAAGGGGATGAGTGACACGAACCTCATCCTGAATATGCAGGGTGAGTTGGAAGTCGTCCCGCCAGTTTTGCCCTTCATATCCGTTGTCAGGAAGCAACGGGTCTTCATAGAAAATTTTCAACCCATCAAAATCATGTCTTATCCTATCCAATACAATAATATTGGGCGCGACCACCAGAAAATTCCGGGCGAGCAGGGATTCCGGCTCATACAGCTTGTGAAAGTAACACCAGGTAAGAATCAGACTCATCACCTTTGTTTTACCGGACCCCGTGGCCATTTTAATGACCAGACGAAGCCAGTCTTCCGGGAACATGCTGGCTGACACGCCACCATGTGCATCAAAGCGCATGAGATCATGTTTATCCTTGGCCCCAACAACATCATACAAATAGATCACCGTTTCCACGGCCTCACGTTGGGCAAAGTAGTAACGGAAATTAAATACGGTCCCATCAGCTTTGGGGATTAAATGCTCGGTCTGAAACCACCAACGGAGCAGTGATTTGCTGGTCTCCGTTGCGCCGTCATATCCCCTATCCCGCCATGTTTTGACCTGCTGGCGGATATTTTCGACCAGGGGAGGCAAAAGCTTCTGCCTCCCCAATTCCCGGAACAGATCATCGCCTGGAAACCAGCGGACTTCAGGATCAAGGATTTCATGGGGTGAGAAGGGAAAATCTGGGTGAAGGGCCATAGTTACACGCTCACATCAATAATTTTCATGGTATCGTTTCCAAAAATGTCCACCACCTTCACAGCGATCTTCCGGCGGCCTTTTGCCACTTCTTTTGCCGCGCTTGTCAATTCAAGGGTCCGGTCTTTCTTGGTTCGGAAAGACTGCCATTCGTTTTCAAATACATAGTCTCCTGACCACACATCTTCGATCTCTCCGGTAGCTTCGTTCTTCACCCGCATAATTTCCTGTTTGCTTTGAAAGTCGTAATCAACTGACCAGTAATCAATCCAGTCGGTCCAGCTTTTGGTCAAGGTGTCACGGGTGACAATCCCTTTCTTGTCTTTGCTGACCTTAATAATTTTCCCGTTTTCGATGACAATCTTGTTGCTCCCATTTTTCAGTGTTTGCTCGACTTCTTTCAGAATGTCCTGGTTATAAAATACGGAAAAATCTGTCAGCTCTACAGCAACGGTACTTTTCTTGATGTGGGGTTTGATCTCAATAAAGGACACATCATGGAAAACAACCTGCCCTTTTTCTACCGCTCGTTTGTCAAAGACTTCACGGGGAATGTGTTTAACGGATAAATCAATTCCTTTCGCCTTCGCTTCATCGAGAAGATTGGGGAACAGGCCCATCTCAAATTCAAAGGCCAGAATATCAGCGCGGGTAATATGTTTTTGGCGGCATTCTCCCAAAACTTCTTCTACAAAGAGGCGGGTCACAGGTAAATTCACCGGACCGACGGCGACCATCCGGCCTGCCTTTTTGCCATAGAAGGTATGAAATCCTTCAACAGGCTCAGCTTTATATGCCCTCAAAATCAGCTCGACAAACGCCTTTTCCTTGGCTTCAAGTTGTTTTTGTTTTTCCTGATCTCGTAAGGAAAGGTTCACGCCGATATAGTGTTGGCGTTCATATTTCCCAAGATTTAAAATTTCAAAGGCTCGCCATGGTTTATTGTTGGCTTTAAGTTCACGTTGCACACCAATTATGCGTTTGCGGGTGGTATGAATAGCAAATTTCCCAAGATCTGACCCAATCCATTTTCGACCAAGTTTTTCAGCCACGGCTAATGTTGTGCCTGACCCAGCAAAGAAATCTGCAACAAGGTCACCTTCATTTGAAGCGGCCTCTAAACATTTTTCTATTATTTTTTCAGGCTTTTGAGTAGGATAACCCAAAATTTCTTTTGAGGATGTTGCAACTCCAAAACCAGGGAAATCGACCCATATCGAATCTAACTGAATGGTGTACTCATCTAAATAATATTTTTTATATTTTTGGCCACTTGACGAAACATATATTAAATTATCTTTTTCCATTTTTTTAATTGATTCCTGAGAATAGTCACCCAGGGTAGTCCGTTTAAATTTTCTCCCATCTGGATCTTGATACCGAAATTCTTTTAACTGTTTTTCAGTTAGTTCAGCTCCCACGAAGTTAAAAATATTAACTTCCGATTTTGAATATAGAAAAATATTGTCAAAAGTTTTGGGCCAGTGTTGAGCCTTTTTCTTGGCACCTTTTCCAACAGCGTCCTTTTTCCAAATGATTTCACCTCTGAAATTGTCCCTTCCGAAAACGTCATCTAAAAGCAAACGAATAAATGAATTTACCCTCCAATCACAGTGAACATAAATGCCACCATCGGCGGCAAGGAGGTCACGCATTAAAGATAACCGCTCATAAATCATGGCAATGAAGCTATCAGCTCCCTTCCCCCATGTATCGCGGTAAGCAAGCTCTTCAAGAACGTTAGGTTCCTTTGTAAAAGTGTCTTCTCCAAGCTCAATATCCATAGAAAAATCGGCCCCCACGTCAAACGGCGGATCGATATAGATCAGCTTGATCCCACCCTGCTTTTCAATTTCTTCCCGCAGCGGCCCATTTTTCAGGGATGAGAGGATCAGCTTGTTATCCCCCCAGATGAGTTTGTTTGACCACCCCTTTAATTGCCGTCCTGTGGCCGTATCAAACAAATCGGTTTGAAGCTTCATTTCTTTTTCAGAGCGGGGTTCATCAACCTGTTCAATGGTTTGGAAGGGCAGCACGACATTGCAGATTTCATTGGTCTTGCCGTTCCAGATAAGCTCCACTTCCCGCTTGTCCTCAAACAACAGGAAACGATATTGATCGGGCAGAGGCTTCCCCTGTTCCAATAGCCTGGTGATGTCACGAATTTCGTTATCTGTCAGCCGCATATTCTCCCTGACCTACTCTGAATTTTTGTAATCCAAACCCTAGGCTGTATTTCCCCAACAGACGTTTTACCGCGTTCCTATTTAAAAAGCGAGGACCAAAACCTCATTTTTAGTGTATCCACGGCCCTTGCAAGCCCGTCCTGATTCCTCAAATCAGTGGAAGGTGCGGCCCAGCACACCGCGCGAAAGGGCCGGTTTTCTTAAAATCCTGTTTGTGAATGGTGCCGGGTGTGGTGGCGCGAAGGCCTTTGCCTGGCGTTTTTATGCCTTCGGTCCCGCACAGGCCGCGCCAGAGGAAGTGACGCTCTGTCACGGATGTTCCTGTGCAAAACGGGACCTGCGGCCCGCCCTTGGGCATTTTTCGCGCCTGCCTCCTTTTTTCCTGCCGGGTTGAGTTTGCTCTCCGTTCCTCGTGAGAGAGCAAACATCAACTTCAAAAAAGGAGGCCATCATGACCACCCGCACCAACAACCATCAAACAGAAAAAGTTTCCCGGCAGGATGTGTATTCGCGCGTGACCGCCCGCATCGTCGCCGATCTGGAACAAGGCGTCCGGCCCTGGGCCAGGCCGTGGAGCGCCGAACAGGCAGCCGGGAAAATCACCCGTCCGCTTCGTCATAACGGCCTCCCCTACTCCGGCATCAACATCCTGTTGCTCTGGGGTTCCGCCATGGAAGGCGGCTTT
>JAGQKG010000220.1:5330-5567 GCA_020430245.1 Nitrospira sp. | reverse complement strand
GGTTTTGCTTATGGCCGGATTTCTTAGCCACCTTCTCATTACCCTATCCTTTCCGCTTCTTCCGCTTCCCGGCCATCTCACAGGCCTACCCACATGGTAGAACAAGCAATCGTTCCACCGTCTAAAATTACTGTCCGTATCTTGGGGTCACTATCACCTCAATAATCCAACGGAATGGATAGGGTTCCATCGTTTTTCTCCTACGATGACTCCGAAAAAATCGGAAGTAATTATCCA
>JAGQKG010000220.1:0-5314 GCA_020430245.1 Nitrospira sp. | reverse complement strand
ATTATGTTCCCGCTCCCACCCAATGGACGATTCAGGCCCATGCCCGGGTATCACGAGTGCGCTTTCATTGAGGGTATACAAGCGTTCGCGAATAGACCGCTCAATTAACCGACCATCTCCACCCCACAGGTCAGTTCTGCCAACCCCCCCCCGAAATAAGGTATCTCCGGAAAAAACCATATTATGACTTTCAAAGAAAAAGCATACCGATCCAGGAGTGTGGCCAGGAGTATGAATCACGGTTCCTGTATAGGGACCGACTCGCACCTCCGATTCATCCTTAATCCATCGGTCCGGCGGAGGGGCAGGCACATAAGGAATATTGAACATTCGACATTGAACTTCCAGCATGTCCCAAAGACCCTGATCTTGAGGATGCAAAAATAGGGAAGCCCCGGTGGCTTGCTTAATATGACCGGAGGCTAAGAAATGGTCAAAATGAGCATGCGTATGCAAAATGGCAGTGACCGTGAATCCCATGGCATCAATTTCCCCGAGTATGCGCTCAGGGTTTCCCCCTGGGTCCACCACAATGGCCTCCTTAGTTTCTTTGTCACCGATAATAGAACAATTACATGAAAGCGGAGGAACGGGGAAAGTTTTTCGAAACAGCTGATTCATCGCGATCTCCTTAAAAGGACCCGGTTAAGTTGTGCTGGATTCAACTTACAATGAACACCTACTCCAGTGCAGATTAACACCATTTCTCATAAGGAATTACAGATAATGACCCTCTCTTTAATACCCGCCTCAATATGGAAGTTTGAAATAAGAACAATTTAAGCCTAAAATACCTAGTAAAAGGTACCCATTTGACCCAACCACATCACATCTTCTATGCACGGATGCGCTGAGCCGGTGAAAACTCAAGCATTCCAGCACCGACTAACATCTCAGGAGCGGTTAGACATTCTTCTCTGCCCCAGCAGGAAGGCCTTATTCATTGGCGCAGGTATGCTCATCTTTATTCTAACTGGTTGCCCCCAGAATAACCCCGGGCTTGAAGAGGAAAATATTCAGCTCAAAAAACAGGCCACCAAATTGGAGTCGGTCATTCATTCACTCCAAGAAGGGAATAAAGTCATGCAGCAGCAAATCGACCTGCTGAACCAAGAATCGAGAAAAACCGCAGAATCCTATGAATCGCAGCTACGAGATGCGGCAGTTACACACCAGGAACAGCTTCAAGACGCACAGGCTCAGATGGCCGAACTGGTGAATAGCCCCAAAAAAGATGGAGCCAGAATTAAAGTTTTAGAACAAGAACAGCGAAAATTGGAGGGAGAAAACAAATGGCTCAGGAGCCAAAGGGATCAGATGAGGAAGACCCTTACCCTTCATCAAATTGGTGGTCAAAGCCAGGAATTGCCGTTTCCCTTTTCCTCCGTTTCAGAAATCATAGAAGGCGCACTCACGAAAAATGGCTATTCCATCCTTTCCAGCATGCAAACAGATCAAAAGGCCGTCTATATCACTGATCGGAAAACGTCTTTGCCTCCCTCGCTGGAACTATCGGGGTTTCGCAACCAATACCTTCTCTCGATCGAGAAAGGACCTTCCGATCATACCGTCATCTGGGTCCGTGCCGAATTCGAAAAAATTTCCCAAAACGGCCAAATGTTCTCGGCCCAGCAATCTGAAATCACCGATATCGAATTGCGCCTCATTCAGGAAATTCATCAGGCCCTTTCTACCGGAGCAGCAGCCCAGGCCAAGAACTTTTAATTCTGCCAAGTAGAAGCTCTCAACCCACCATTCAACCGATCTGTCTTTTCTCCTTTTCCTGATCAGGGTGCCGCCAGACAGAACCAATTTTCCCAGGCACAGTCGTGATTATGCCGATGCTCCCTGAGATGCGAGGAGATACCCTTGAGCAAGAAGTTCGGCTTCCTGTTCGACAAGGAAACTCGCCACAGGCAACACCTGACCAATAAATTCCACAAATACATCAATTTTGAGCAGGAAAAAATCATACTCGGGTTCAGATGTTCGAGGATGGGCAAACCAAAAGTCCACGAATTGTTTCAAGGCAATCCCATATTGATCCAAAAGATCACACACATTGGGAAACATCACTCGCACATCCCCGCCCCATGAGAGAATTTCATATGGCAAATACTGACTCGCATACACAAGAAGACCATTATTCAAATCCGCGTCCCATTGGCTAGGTGTATCCGGCGGACTACTCAGGACTCCTCTGAC
Organism: Nitrospira sp.; assembly: GCA_020430245.1. Classification (GTDB taxonomy): domain Bacteria; phylum Nitrospirota; class Nitrospiria; order Nitrospirales; family UBA8639; genus Nitrospira_E. The sequence continues at coordinate 3,109 of JAGQKG010000220.1, read as the reverse complement.
CAATGCCAGGTATTCCCCGTATTGGCAGGTTAATACATCCCGAGTTTTCCGGGAGGGTTCGACGTTTTCTACTGGAAAAATTGCTGCCTTCTGAAAATTTGTGGCCGGGGAAGGTCTCCGGTCAGGCAAATGCACAAGAGGTTTCACCATATTCATAACCGTTCTCATTTCCCTGCATATGAGCGGTATTTGCTTATTATCTACTTCTACGGCAATTCCTTTGAGATTGAGTAAACGAGGCTCCCCTATCACCCGAGCCAGGAGAATATACAATTCGTCCGGGATGGGGGCCTCATGCGCATCAATCCAATTTGGAGGACTCTCATGTAATCCAACCGAATCCTGTGTGCGTAAATTCGGATGGCAATCCAGACCTGCGATATGAATTTGAATCACTCTCTCCAGGGGAAATTGCTGGAGAAAGACGTCGAAAAATGATTCCAGGGACTCGTTCCGCCAAGCGCCGGAATATCGATAGACCGTCCAAACATGGCCTAGATCCAAGACCAACCCACAAGGCGCCATGGCTGCAATGTTCGAGAAAAATTCTGCATAAGGCAACTCACCCATCGAAAAATAGGTTAATGGTGGACTCTCTAATAGCAGCAATGGGGAGTTACCCTGTGGCCCCCAAGCACATGCATCAAGCTGCAGCTGAACATTCCACGCCTGGTAAGCCGTAATAACGGCAGATTCAATAGTAAATACAGGAGGCAAATATGTTCCAAACGAAAAACCGGCCATTTCTTTGGCGGCACATTCTTGATTGACCCAATGAGCCTGTAACATTCGAAGATTGGAGGCAATTGTCTGTAGTCGCCCTTGAGCATTATACGCGGTGTCCCAATCAGGTTGTGTGACCCATGCCCCTTCGGCATGGTAGGCCAGAGGAACGTGAGGAAGCTGGGCTCGAACCATCTCCAAAGCTTTCGAAGGCGCATGAAAGATTTCAAGATAGGCCATGGGGATTTGCTGATTTCGAAGTTCCTGGTATAAGTCAAAGACATCAGGAGAATACACATCCACCGATAAGCCAAGACCAAGAAATGGAATCCTGCCTGCGCGTCGAAGAAACTCTTCATGTATAGCCTCCCGACGTAATGGATCTCTTGAATAGCTCAAATATTTCACCATTTCCGGAAATTAAAAAGCAGGGAAGGAATAATTCCCTAGAGGGAACAATCAACAAATGCCCGTCCAGTAAACTCAAAAGTACCAGGACGAACAGGTACAGGAGGAAGGGGTGCCCACAGCCGCATGATGAACGGGCTGGGGTTGCCATTGTTCAATACTGTTTCTTAAGTATCAACGGCAGAACCCTCACACCCATCCTAAACATTTCACAAGAGATTTCAAAAACTGACGAAGGCAAAAACATTCAGGAAGGGAATGAAATTAGGACGCCCGAAAGGATTGTCCGGCTTGGAGATACCGGTGAATGCCAGCCGCCGACTTTCTTCCTTCTGCAATAGCCCAGACAATCAGCGAGGCACCGCGTTTTGTGTCTCCGGTAGCAAACACCCCATCCACACTCGTCATGAAGTGTTCATCAACAGCTACATTCCCCCTGGGATCATAATGAACCCCAAGAGAGTCCAACAGGCCGTTCTTCACCGGCCCCACAAATCCCATCGCCAACAACACCAGGTCAACATCCATTTTGATTTCTGACCCCGGCACAGGAACGACCTTTCCATTCTCAAAATTCACACGAGTGGCATGCAATCCGGTGAGATGCCCGTTTTCCCCTGAAAATTTTGTCGTGGAGATACTCCATTCGCGATCACACCCTTCTTCGTGGGCATGCGACGTGCGTAATTGCATGGGCCATAAAGGCCATGGGGTCGACTCAGCCCGAGTCAGTGGCGGCTCGGGTAACAACTCGAATTGATGGGCTTCCAGACACCCTTGACGATGAGCCGTACCCAGACAATCTGAACCGGTATCACCACCTCCAATAATCACCACCCGTTTGCCCTGAGCCGATATGTGCTCTCCCGGAACGATATCCCCAGCCACTTGCTTATTCTGCTGAGTGAGATAGTCCATGGCGAGATGTACGCCTTTTAAGTCTCTCCCTGGAACCGGTAATTCTCTCGGTTGCTCAGCCCCCATCGAGAGCAACACCGCATCATAGTCATGACGGAGGTCTTGGACGGTAGCATCCACACCCACACACACGCCAGTCTGAAACGTCACCCCCTCTTTTCGCATTTGCTCCAATCGACGATCCAACACCCACTTCTCCATTTTGAAATCTGGAATCCCATAGCGAAGTAAGCCGCCAATTCGATCAGCCTTTTCCAACACTGTTACTTCATGACCCGTCCGGGCTAATTGTTGGGCCGCCGCCAAACCCGCTGGACCCGATCCGACAATCGCAACCCGCTTCCCGGAAGAGGCAACCGGCAACACCGGCTCAACCCAACCTTCATCAAATCCTTTATCAATAATATTCCATTCAATGATACGAATAGAGACCGGATCGCTATTAATGCCTAACACACATGCCGATTCGCAAGGAGCCGGACATAGACGTCCAGTAAACTCAGGAAAATTATTGGTCGCATGAAGCGCTTTGAGGGCATCTTTCCATCGTCCCCGATGCACGAGATCATTCCATTCCGGAATCAAATTTTCCACCGGACAGCCTGTGGGACTTTGGCAAAATGGCACCCCACAGTCCATACAGCGGGCGCCTTGGACTTTTAACTTTTCGTCAGGAAATGTTTCATACAATTCCTTCCAATCTAGCACCCGCTGCGCAACCGGCCGTCGTTGAGGTCCTTCCCGTTTAAATTTCAAAAACCCACGAGGATCAGCCACGGCTCACCGCCTCACGATTCCGTTGAGCATGCTCTTTGGCCAGAGCCGTTTTCCGTTCCTGCAGCACTCGCTTGTAATCACTCGGCATGACTTTGACAAATTTCGGCAACATCATATCCCACGATTCCAGAACCCGCCTGGCATTGACACTTTGGCTGCAGCGAAAATGGGCCTCAAGCATCGCAGGAAGAGCCTGTTGATCTGCCGATGACACGACAGGATCTAATTCCACCCTGCCCATAGTGCAACGTGCAGCGAATTGTCCCCGTTCACCTAAGACAGC
>JAGQKG010000021.1 GCA_020430245.1 Nitrospira sp. | reverse complement strand
TGTAATAGGGGTCACTGGGCTTCCAGCCCCGATACGGCCGGTCCACCGGGTTGCCATCGACGAAGACATAGTCCCCGTCATTGATCCCCCGATCTTTGGCCGCTTGCGGGTTAATATGAATTTGATGCTCACCAACCCCTGGTGTCCGCTTATCCATCCGATAGGCATCGCCAAAGTTGGATTCATACATCTGGACCCAGTCGTTCACCGACCATTGGCTATGCACCCGATGCCGGGTCTTCGGCGTCACGCAATAGAATTGATACCCCTTCTCCCAAAGCGGATTGGAGTACCGTTTAATTTCTGCCCAGGGCAACTTGATATTACGCACCGTCTTATCGTCATGATGTTGCGCCGTGATCGGAATACCGTAGTCATCAGGTCTGACGTACGGATTGGAGGACATGATCGCATTCGGCAGGTAGGGTGTCGCTTCCGTTCCCTCCCGGTGCGAGATGAAGTTTTCCCCATACTCAATGGCTTCCGGTTCCACGCGATAATTCTCATATCGACCCGAACGAGTCCATTGGGGTTTCGACTCGTTGGTTTCCTCCCAGAATGGATGGCGAGGATACGTGCGACACATCACCATCCAACCCTTTTCCGACTTCAACATCACATCCGCATTGTAGCCATATGCGGTAGTACTAGCATCCAAAATCCGCTGCAGGTACACGTCTACTCGATTGTCATAGACAAATTTGAAGTAATCGCGGAACCGACCATCACCCGTCATTTCACTGAGTTTGGCCGCGACGCCCGCCACCGTATCCAAATCGTTCCGCGTGTCATACAACGGCCGGATACCACCCTTCCACACTTGGAACCATGGATTCGAAACTGTAGCCGTGTGCTCCGGATAGGTAAACTCCATCCAGGTATTGACCGAAAAAGACACGTCGTTATGATTGACATCCGACGTCATCTCCACATCCTGGTTAACCAACGTTTCAATATGCGGATCGACGTTCTTCACCATGTCATAATGGTGCTTGGCATTGTTCAACACGTTCACATTAGCCACCCATCGGAATTTGCTGGGGGTTGGCATGTGGGTTTTCCCCGTAAACACCCGTCGGCCATACTTAGGGGTATTTACAATTAGAGCCGTATCACCGTGGTTCCAATACGCTACCTCTTCCCCGTAATAATACCCTTTGACATGGATTTCCTTGCCATGGGCATTCGGATCCGTTGTAATCTTAAACGGATTTTCTCCTGTATGGGTACCTAAACCGCCACCGCCCCATGGAGTGGCATTCCAAATCCCTGCCTTGTAGTTACCTGCCCAAGTATGTTGGCCGGTCCCAAACTTCCCGACGTTGCCCGTCACGATCAATACCATCGCCGCGCCGCGGGCAATAATGGTTTGATGGAAGTAATGGTTGGTCCCTTCACCGTTGTGAATGGCCGCCGGCTTAATCGTCCCTGAATCTCGCGCCCAACGTACAATCAGGTCTTTTGGACACCGGTTGATTTGATGGACGGTATCCAAATCATAGTCCTGCAAATGGACTTGATACATTTGGAAGATGGGCATGACATCTACTTCACGGCCACTGAGCAGGGTCACACGATAGGTCCCCGTCAATGCCGAATCAATCCCACTTTTTCGATAATGCCAACCCACTAATTCACGATGCAGTGGCACGGCTTGGTTCTTATTAAGATCCCACACCATAAAACCGCCCAAACGCGCAATGACATCAGGCTTCATGGTTTGCACTTTACCGGAATACGAATTGGCAAAATCCGGAAATGCATAATCCTTAATCACTTCGCGTGGATCCAGGTATTGGAGGGTATCGGTCCGTACCAAAATTGGCATATCCGTATACGCTTGACAGAAATCATAGTCGTACATGTTCTCGTCAAAGATGATCTTCAACGCTCCTAGGAATAATGCCCCATCAGTCGCCGGTCGTACCGGCATCCAATAGTCAGCCCGGTAGGCTGTGGGGTTATATTCCGGAGTGATTACCACCAATCGCGCTCCCCTTTCAATGCTCTCTAACTTCCAATGCGCTTCCGGCATCTTATTTTCCACGAAGTTCTTGCCCCAACTCGTGTTCAATTTCGAAAACCGCATGTCATTCATGTCGACATCTGATGCCTGGACGCCATTCCAGAACGGATGAGCAGGGTTTTGGTCACCGTGCCAGGTGTAGTTCGACCAGTACCGACCACCTTGCGCCTGATCCGGTTGAACTTTTCTGATGTAAGTATCCAATAAAGCCCCGCAGCCCCCATTCATCCTGGTAATGCCCATTTTCCCAATCAATCCCAAAATTGGCATTCCGGCTCTGAATTTAAATGACCGGATCGCTGACCCTTTGGTCATTTCGATCATCTCCGGTGGGTAGCCCTGTTCCCGCAATCGCCGAGCACCCGCCTCTCCACTATACCGCTCTGCAATGATAATCATGGCTTTCGCCAAATAGGTAAACGCGGTATCCCAGGAAACCCGCAACATATCGTCCAAATAGCGGGCATTAAATTTATATTTGGTCATGACCGCCGGAGTAAACTCTGGGCTCCCGTCATCCATCCAAGCCTTCCAGCCCCTCCGCATCAATGGCCCCTTCAGCCGGTACGGCCCATATACCCGCCGATGCATCGTATACCCTTTCAAACACATCCGGGGATTGTGTGCGAAGGTCCCGCGGTTGCCATAGAGGTCTTCATATGTTTGATGATCGTAGTTTTGTTCCACGCGCATCACAACCCCATTCCGGACAAATGCTCGGATACGACAGGCGTGCGTATCATTTGGAGAACAACACCAGGTAAAGGAACTGTCGTACCGATATTGATCGTGGTAAACACGCTCCCAAGACCGGTCAGGATATTCTCCGAGAGGATTTCCCACTTCGACAACCGGCTGTAACGCCGTTAAGGCTAAAGCCTTATCAGCCAGCGCGACTGCTGCTACTGTTCCCGCTGAAACTTTCAAGAATTGCCGTCTAGAAAGAAACATTGCTTACACCTCCTAAGTGAGTGCAGGACATTAAGCCCATGATTTAACAAATAAATCTTAACTAAAAACTTCCTATCACCTCCTTTGCAAAAATAAATTTTTAGTAGAGTACAAATACTTAATGCTTTAAATCTATCTCATAATTGTTTATAAAAACAAAAATAAAGAAGTGCAATATTCAAACCTTTTTTATTAAACTAAAAAATATCGTAAGTCATTGAATAAATTATAAAAAATTAATTGCGATATTTTACAAAAAACAAAATGATTCTAAATGGTAACGCTTTATTTTCCTTTTATTTGCTTATTCCCTCTTAAAAACGTATAAAATATTCATCATAAGTTATTGAATTTTTTAATATAATATAGATTTAATCTTTGCATGATCCTATAAAGATACCAATTGGTAACAATGCATTAAACGGTAACAACAATTTTATTGCAATCAATTTATTCCAGCAGCAAGCACCAGCAACCACAAAAATCACATTTGGCATGCCATCAAATTCATTAAATTACACTTAATTGGTTATTTGATTTTTCAAACAACCAAACAACAATTCTTATCAAAGCAAAAAAACCATTCCTTAAAGACAAAGACTCAAAATAAAACTATGTTCATCAGTAAAATCTCAAAACTTTTAACGTTTAGACAAAACACCATTTTTGGGACAATATTGACTTAGACTACAAACACTGCACCAAGGCGAAATCGGCGTGCATATATTTTGACCAAACGGCACCAACAATCCGTTGAGAGGAATCCACCACCTACGAGGAAGCTTTTCACGAAGCTTCTGCTCTGTTCCATCAGGATTAGCGGTAAAGACATAACCCCACCGATTGCAAATTCGATGGACATGTGTATCTACACATATTCCGGGCATTTTATAGCCTAAAGTGACCACCAAATTAGCCGTTTTACGTCCAACCCCCGGTAATGACAACAGGGCGTCAATCGAATCAGGAACTCTCCCCTGAAACTCCTTACAAATTTTTATACTTAACGCCTTAATTTGTTTGGCTTTTATGCGAAAAAACCCTACAGGGAAAATAGCTTTTTCTATTTTTTTAACCTGCATTGCTGCGAGTGAATTTGGGCCAGAGGAAATTGCAAACAACCTCTTGCTGGCATCGGCGGTCACTTGATCACGAGTTCGCAGGCTCAAAACACAGGCAATCAGAATTTTAAAAGGATCACTGCCTTGCTCAGCAAGATGACTGAGAACAGGGGAAGGGAATGGCTTTATGGCCTTCTTAACCAGGTGGAGGAAGACAATAATGTCATCCTCCTTCATATTTTCATTATTAATGAGGCTTAAAGATAAATTACTGTGGGAAAATTGCGGGAATCGGATTCAGATTGCAACTAAAAAGCTAAAACATTCTATTTTTTGAGAGCCATTTCTGGCGACGACGTGCCGCTTCACGTTCTTTACCTTTTTTCTTAACGCTAGGCTTCTCATAAAATCTGCGCCGTTTCAATTCACGAAACAAACCCTCTGCCGCTAACTTTTTCTTAGCAACTTTCAATGCTTTTTCTACGTTGTTATTGATGACTCGTACTTCCACGTTTCCCTCAAACTAAAGATTAAACTATCATTTGTACAATCCACACTCCGCTTACAAGTCTCGCACTTTATCACGCGTTGTAAGTCTATGCAAGACGAAAATTATCACAGCTTCGTTAATTTTCCTTTAAAATCAACATACTATATATATGGTGAATTAAAAAAATGACAACAATTAGGAGTCTTTTAATGCAGCAACCATATCCAATACCATCTTTTTTCCATCTCCAAATAGCATCAAGGAATTATCCAACGCAAATAAAGGATTGGGGATTCCAGCAAAACCAGGGCTTAAACTGCGCTTTATGACCACAACGGTTTTGGCCTTATCGACATCAATGATGGGCATTCCTGCAATTGGACTACTCGGATCAGTTCTGGCCAATGGGTTCACCACGTCGTTGGCACCAATAACTAGCACAACATCCACCTGATCAATGGTTTGGTTGATCTCATCCATATCTTTCAACGCATCATACGGAACATCGGCTTCAGCCATCAGGACATTCATATGGCCTGGCATTCTTCCGGCGACAGGATGGATACCATATTCTACGGTGGTCCCACGACTCTCCAGAAGAGCCGCAAGGCTGGCTACCGGATGCTGAGCTTGAGAGACAGCCATTCCATAACCAGGAACAATCACCACTCGCCGAGCCGCATCAAACAGCAAAGCGACTTCCTCGGGAGATGCCGACTTAACCTTTCCTCCATACACTTCATCGGCAGTTTGGCCACCTTCTCCTGAAGGCCCTAACACTCCAAACAAGACATTGGTCAACGAACGGTTCATGGCTTTGCACATAATATGGGTCAGGATGATCCCAGACGCACCAACCAATGAACCGGTAATGATGAGGACATTATTGGAAAGCACAAAACCTGTTGCCGCCGCGGCTAGCCCTGAATAGGAATTTAATAATGCGACCACAACAGGCATATCCGCACCACCGATAGGAAGCACAAGCAAAATTCCTAATACAGATGCCACCCCAACCAACAGCCAATACAGTGAGAAGCTCTCAGGGTTTAAGACCACCCCAATGCTTAACCCAAGCACCAATAAGGCCAAAATAGAATTAATCCCTTGTTGCCCGGAAAACAAAATCGCGTTTTCGGAAATCAGTCCCTTTAACTTTCCAAAGGCCACCAGGCTGCCCCAAAAGGTCACAGCCCCGATTAAACCTGATGCAGCTGTAGCAACCGTTAATTGAAGAATGGGTGAATCAGTTAATGAAGAGCCTTCAATCAAAGCGGCCCCAGCCACAAAGATCGAGGCCGCGCCACCAAACCCATTCAAAAGCGCGACCATCTCTGGCATAGAGGTCATCTCTATGCGCATCGCCAACACCGCTCCAATAGCGCCACCCACGACCATTCCCAAAATAATGTACTCATAACTGACAATATGTCGATCAGTAAGGGTCACTACCACGGCCAGCAACATTCCACAGGCACCCAGGAGATTCCCGCGAACGGCTGTTCGAGGATGGGTAAGGCCCTTCAGGCCAAAAATGAACAGGACGGATGAGACGAGGTAAGAAAAATTTATAATAAAATCGTACATAGTGTTTTAAGTCTTCTTTTTGAACATGGCCAACATTCGGTTCGTCACCATAAACCCACCAATCACATTAATGGTCGCCAGGACCACAGATAGAAAACCCAGAACTGTGGTAACCCACAGCTCTGTTCCCGTAGAAACAATTGCCCCAACTAAGGTGATACCTGAGATGGCGTTGGACCCTGACATCAAAGGAGTATGAAGAGTGGGCGGTATTTTCGTGATGACCTCAAACCCCACGAAGATTGCGAGGACAAAAACCGTAAAGGACATAAGAAACATTTCCATACAATTCCCCCGTTCTTACGCCGATTGAGCAGGAAGCCCCAATATTTCTCGAATGCGCGGCTGAACAATTTCCCCATTTCGGGTCATTATGGTTTCTTTCGTTATTTCGTCGTTCATATCAATTTGAATCTCCCCTTTTTTGACTAAATGGAGAAGAAAGGTTGCCACATTTTTGGCATACATTTGACTGGCATGAAAAGGCACGGTTGAGGACAAGTTTTCAGGACCATGAATAGTCACCCCATGCACCACAATAGCCTGGCCAGATTTGGTCAACTCACAATTCCCACCCCGTTCTGCGGCCAAATCTACAATCACCGACCCTGGAGCCATGGACCCAACCATGTCGGCAGTAATAAGAATTGGCGCCTTTTTCCCAGGCACCGCCGCCGTGGAAATTACCACATCACTACTGGCAATTACTTTTCCCAACAACTCTCGCTGTTTCTTGTAGAAGATTTCATCTTGGGCTTTGGCATAACCTCCCTTATCTTCGGCAGCGCCTGTTTCCAATGGCAGCTCAACAAACTTGGCGCCCAAGCTTAAGATCTGTTCCTTGACCGCAGGGCGAATATCATACGCCTCAACAGCAGCTCCTAACCGCTTTGCCACGGAAATGGCTTGCAATCCTGCAACCCCAGCACCAATAATCAGGACCTTCGCAGGGGTGACCGTTCCAGCCGCGGTCATGAGCATTGGAAACATTTTTGGCAGTGAACTGGCGGCAATCAGTACGGCTTTGTAGCCAGCGACTGTGCCCATGGAGGAAAGGATGTCCATGCTTTGGGCACGGGTAATCCTAGGCATCAATTCTAAACCAAAGGACGTGACCTCACGAGAAGCAAGGTCTTGAACCGATTGAGGGGCGGTCAAGGCTTCCGCCATTCCAATTAGCAACTGTCCTTTGCGAAAACCTGCTAAGTCTCCTTGACCTTCGGTAAGGTTAGCCCCCAGCAACCGCACCTGAACAAGGCAATCAGCCTTTTCAAATACTTGTGCACGAGAAGAGGCGATGGTTGCCCCTTTTTCGATATATGCGGAGTCAGGGTAACCCGCTTGTTCGCCAGCCTTGGACTCCACAATGACATCCATTCCCCCTTTTTTCAGCGAGGGAAGCACGGCTGGAACTAGGGCAACTCGGTGTTCACTTGGATACGTTTCTCGAAGGACGCCAACAATCATAAGGGCCTGTCTCTAAAAATATTAAGGGTTGTAGGAACTTTGCAATTTCGCAAGTCAGCAGGAAATTTTTAGCCTCTTTAACAAACCCTGAGTTGATATCACAGGGTTTCAAACAGAATCAATGTGTCTTTGGATCTATAAGAGAAGTGAGACTAACGGCCCAGCGCGAAAGGCAAAACTGAGGCAACACGCCTCATAGCTTATCGAAGATAAAATCCTGGGATATTACCACAAGGTCGGTCTACGACCAAAATGATCCTTTGGCTCAACTACTCTTCTGTGAATAGAATGCCTGTGCAATTTCAGTCGCCAGAAATAACATGGCACGACTTTGGGTATAGCATGCATGGCCGAATAATTGTTGCCGAGGAGACTCCTCCGCTTGAACTCCATATTCCACCAACAGACATTGTCCGTCATTGGCACATCGTGTCGCGCGCCGGGTACATTCCAGCCACCGTTCAAATCCGTCATAGGGTTCAAAAATTTCCCTAAAATCAACATTGGCCTGCTCAGCCTCCGGTGTATTCGGAACCATATCCGTGCCAGCCACAGCCAATTGCTGTACGTAGTCACCTCCAGCCTGATAGGGCATTTCCCACGCAATTTGAGGTAAATCCATTTTCGCCAACCAACGCTTGCCATCAGTTCGAATTTCACGGTGATTCACAAAATGCAGCAAGTGGCCAACCCCATCGGTATCCCAGCCATAGCGAACTGAGGTTCCCAACGTTACAACATCGACCGTTACACCTTTCAACACCGTTTGATCCATGACAAGACCATACAGGTGTTCGAGTTGCTCAACAGACCGTTCCGCTGAAGGACACGCTTGCCAATATTTGGCCAAAATCTCAAAAACGCGCGCCCTCATTTCTGACTCCCCTTTGGTTAGAATATTCGACAGTAAAGCCAAGACCTGACCCGCATGCCCATGGCCAACGAGAAGTAGTCGATCATCCCTGGTGAGATTTAGCCCCGAAACCCAATTTCGAAGAAACATCAAAAAATGCATGGCAGCTTCGACGCGGCCGACATGATGATTAATCGAAGACCAGAGGTATCGACCACAAGGAATACTTTGGTCACTTCCCTGGGTCAGGGCGAGTTCAAATTTCCGCACATACGACGAAGAAAAATTTCCTATTTCTTGAGCGAGCACGTCCAACCTCTGGTGAGTTGGTTCATCGTTTGCGGCAGGAGGGTGAATGGAATCTTCTGGACGACAAATACCGTTCGTGGCAGGGCGAAGGAGAGCCAGCAACGATTCTAAGCCAGATATTCCTCGGGAATATCCTCGCTTTAATCCTCCAACCTCATCTAATCTGGCAGCCCCGAAGAGATCCATAAAGGGAAGGCCATTAAAAAAGAGGATTCCTTTCACTCTGGATTGGACCATATGTCCACCAAGGCCAGCCATCGCTTGGCCCCACGCAGGAGAGTCTGGAGCCGCTCCAGGCTGAAAGGTTCGATAGCCCACCCGTGCTCCAGGGTCGGACTTAGAATAATGAGAATGTTGAAAATTATTTTCGCTAGGCATTGGAAACCGTCTGTGTGTCTGGCTCCATTCATAATGGATACCCTAGACCCAGGGCAAGAGAATTTCGAAAATTTTTGGCCTCCTTAAGGTATATGGGAAGAAACGCCTGCCCTTCTCAATTGGTTGACCGCCTGAAAATCTGCATGATAAGTTCAATTCCGATTACTTGTCTCGCAAGTGAGGAAGAATTCTCCAATTTTTATAAATAATAGAGTTACTTCCCATTTTCATTATATTTTCTTGTCGTGGAGCAGGGCAGAAATTATGAGCACTTCCCCAATACGTTCTCACCAACATAGTCATAGTAAATTCATGCGGTGTTTTTTCCTGGCATGGACCGTGGTCTGGCTTTTATTAATCGGAGGAACGGCCTCGATTGCTTCGCCCAGACAAGCGGAACACATTATTCTGGTCGTACTGGAAGGGATCAAATCATCATCCATTCAAAATGGTGCTACTCCAAACCTAGCTCGGTTGGCCAAGGATGGAGCGGTGACCTGGACCGCTCAATCCATTACCCCACCTCTCACCGTTCCGGCGATGGCCTCTCTGCTCACCGGCCTTCAAGTCGAGAAGCATCGGGTAACCGCCGATTGGGAAACGTATGATTTTGCACGTTCATTTATGCGCTCACCCACGGTCTTTGACTACATGGATCTGGCTGGAGGAAAAGACACCGGCGTCTTTCTTATGGATGAACGGCTCTATCAATTGGTTCGACCGGAGATTTACGTTGACTCCCAAGTCTGCGGCTACACCAAACCCCAATGCACGCCCGAAAGAGCGTCGGTATACATCAAAGATTTTTTAAAAAAAGTCACCAGTGAGAAAGGATATGGCTTCCGGCTTTTTGGAGTACCGAACCTGTTATTAGTTCATCTGCCTACGGCGGTTAAGGTCGGGCAGAAGTACGGGTGGGACTCCGAAAAATATTCCGCCGCCTTATTATCAATCGATACCGCTGTAGAACAAATCATCCAATCGTATAAAGAACTTGGAGTATTGGACCAAACCATGGTGATTATTACCGGCCTGAATAGCGGACCTCTTTCGACCACTACAGAGGGTGCGAAACCCGTCTCTACCAGCCCTACTGCCCCTAAGTTGGATTCCACTATTCCGTGGATAGCCTGGGGCGCGAATATTAAGAGCAATCATCCCATCACCCAATCAGTCTCTCTATTAGATACCGGAGCGACGATCATGTATGCCCTCGGGCTTGAAACATATACCGAATGGGACAGTCATGCGATTGGTGATATTTTCCAAACTGTTCCTGAACGACGGACCACCGATAATGAGCCACAGAAAAAACAATAAGACCATGATTCGAATGCACTTGCCTCGTCAATTCCGACTTGGCGTTTTTTACCTGCTTCTCATGAGTATTTCTCCTCTGCTTGCTCAACTCGGACACGCAGCAGATCCTATCAACCCTCTGTTGCGAGAATTTCCTATTACCGTGAATCCAAGCGCCCTTGCCCCCCCGACATGGTGGCACGTACCCGGCATCACTCCGTTGATCTGGACAAAAGATCCCATCAATATGGACGCCTACAAAACCTCCGAGTCCAGGACACTGAACCTCAAGCCTGGCGATTATCGTTTTGGGACTTTTACGTTTGATTTCTTATTTAAGGTGACCTTATCCGGAACCTTAGAATTCTCTCCCACACTTGATCAATGTGTAGATGGACGAGGAACACAAGTCCTGACCATTCGTTGTAGCCATACGCAACCCTATCCCCAAGAACCGGACTACCCGAAATAAATCGAAATGGATTAAAAGGAAGATCATGTCGAATTCTGTGCAAGACTGGATTGATGCCCTTGAAGATGCCGATGATGCCACTCGCGAGGAGGCTGCCAAGGCCCTTGCCGAAAAGGGTGACCCAAAGGCGTTAGAACCCCTTCTGACCGCCCTTGAAGACGACTATTGGTCGGTTCGTTCTCATGTCGGATGGGCTTTGGCCAAAATTGGCGGGGAGAAGGCTGTTGAAGGCCTCATTACGCTCTTCAATGACAATATGATGGAGGTGCAGGCTGAAGCAGTAAAGGCCATGACCTCCATGGGAAAAGGCGTTATCCCGCAATTATTGACTTGTTTGAAAGACAAGCGGTGGCGGGTGCGCGAACAAGCGGCGAAAACTTTAGGAGAATTGCGTGACCCTCAGGCCGTACAGGGATTGAACCTGGTATGTCGGGACCGAGATGGGGCGGTCAAGAGTGCCGCAGCCGAAGCCTTAGGAAAAATTGGAGACCCAAAGGCCATTCCAACCCTGATCAAGTTATTCAAAGATACATCAAAGATCGTTCGGGAAACCGCCGGAACCGCATTGATGTACGTGGGTAAAGAATCAGTCGATGCCCTACTGGAGTCCCTTAAAGATCCTCACTTCGTTGTGCGCTGTCACGCCGTTCGGGCACTGGGGGGCATGACCACGGACTATCAAATGGGGCGAGTGTGGGTACGTGAAGCTCGTGTCGTCGATGCCCTGATCGACATGGTAAAAGACCCTGATCGTGCAGTTCGCGAAGATGCCACTATAGCCTTGGGAAATATTGGCGATGCCCGTGCAGTAGATGCCCTCATGGAAGCCATGAAAGACGGCACAGTTAAACGCCACGCGATCGCTTCCTTAGGCATGATTGGAGATCCTCGCGCCTATCCTCCCGTCCTGGATGCCTTAAAAGGTAAGGGCATTCATCAAGCGGGGAAACCAACCCCTGGCTGCATAATTAGCGAAGACCTCTTAATTAAAGAAGCGGCTGCTACAGCCCTGGGTCATTTCCGCCATCCCAAAGTCATTCCGGATTTAGTGCTGTTACTCAAAGACCTGGTCCTTCGGGATTATGCCGCCAATTCCTTGGTGTTGATTGGAGACGCGGCCATTGAGCCTCTCGTATGGTTCCTCCATGACCCAGATTTATCTAAAGTCCAGCAAGAAAGCGAACGGGTTTTGGCGTTTGCCACCACACGAATGACAGCAGGTGGTGCCCTCAAAAAAACGGTCCTAGAAACCCTGGATAAACTCGGATGGAAGCCAACAGAAGGCATCAGCAAAGAGACCAGAGAAATTGAATATACCGATACCTCTAATGTGTTAGGTGAGGGAGGGGAAGGCCGCTTTGGCAAGAGCGGTGATTTTGCCATGCCAGCCAAACCACCTAAAATCGAACGGTAAGACCCTCCAACTCCGTGTCGGGGCTTGTGGAGATATGATGGGAGAGTTCCATTTCTCTGTCAGTCTCGCTGAAAGTGCAAAATTCCCCAACTGAGGTGGCCACTTTTCCCGGCCTGTACCCAATGCTGAAGTCCCGCCTTCATAGAAGCCAAATATTCTTCCGTACAGACCTGAATGAGCGCATGGTGTTGTGCGGTTAACTCCTGAAGAACCCGTCTATAATGTGCGGTAAGATTTTCCGAAAGATCCTGAACTTGAATTTCTCTAAACCCTGATTGGGCCGCCATTTTTCGATAATATTCAATCGACCCCATTGAATCCAAATGGATACGATCTAAAATCGGTTGCAGCACATCCAGAGGACAAGTAGCACTCTTCATCGGATCGGTAAAAATAAATTGTCCACCCCTGGCCAACACCCGGTAAACCTCTTGAAAAACCTTTTCCCGATTTCCGCTATGTAATATGGCATCCTGCGACCACACCACATCCACGCTCCCATCCGGCATGGGAATCGACTCAAAATTTCCGTCAATAACATTAATCGCTAAACTAATACCTTCTTTCTGATTGAGTGCACGATTCCGCTTATTTTGGACTTCACTCAAATTCAGGCATCCAACCTGACATCCGTATTGTTTTACGAGATGTCGCGCTGAGCCTCCGTACCCCGACCCAATATCCAACACCCGTGTTGTGGAATCAAGATTTTTGACAGAAGCCGCCATTTTCTCCACGGTTCGTCGGCTGGCATCAAAAATCGAATCCGTGTCGGATACGTACAATCCAATGTGGATATCTTCTCCCCCCCAGATCGTGGCATAAAACCGGTCAGCATCCGAACTGTTGTAATAGTCTCGAGCCGTATCCACAGTGGGGGAATAATTCAGATTTCCAAATTTACCCATGATCGTGGTCGGACGTTCCTCATTTTTATAGAGTTTCTCTGCCACATGAACATAAAAATCAGGGTCCTCAACTTTATGCGTTTCCTGAAAGTCCGCATAGGTTTTTACCTGCTGAAAGCCAACCTCATTCATGAGTCGCCGTGTATATTCTTTCCGCAGCGGATACATATTCAAATGAAACGCTTCGCCATCGGGAAACGTATACTTGAACCTTGCGAGCCCTTCATCGACATGCTCCGGCTCCGCGCTGACATTGTCTCCGCAATAGTAATACACATGCTTCGAAGTAAACCCCTCGTCTAAAATTCCATCGTAATTTCTTTGGTCCAGAATGAGTACCCCATCATGCCTCAGCGCGGTGTAAAATTCGGCCAAGGCCTTTCTCCGGTCCTGCTCGGAAAAGAGGTGAGTCAGAGAGTTCCCCAGGCAAATCACCGCATCGTATTTATTGTGTATATCCCGGCTCAGCCAGCGCCAATCAGCATGAATCGTTCGCATAATAAACCCTGCTCGTCGGGCATTTTCAAAGGCCTGGGCTAACATTTCAGGACTACCATCCGCACTCGTGACTTCAAACCCGGCGCGCAAGAGCCGAATAGAATGAAATCCCGTTCCCGTCGCAACATCCAATACGCGTTTAACGCCCCGTTCCTTCAAAATCCGGATAAAAAAGTCCCCTTCACTCGAGGCCCGGGCCTCCCAATCAATCAAGGCGTCCCATTTTTGCACAAAACTCTGAACATACTCCTGTTTGTATAAATCTGTTTTTCGTTGGGCTATGGGATTATCCCCATACATTTGCTTACTACCGGGCATCGTCGCTTTCTGAATCATTACAGGAACACCTCCTCGAGGGTTGTTGCCCTCACCACCCCTTAGAGCAAGGGATGCAAGTGAATCAAGGTCTGGCGATTTCCCCTTTTCATTCAATATTCAATTGCCAAACCCCACAAGGACAAAACCGTAGTCTGTCTCAAAGGACCAGAAATAAAAAAGGCCACCGAACTTCTCCTGCGAGCGTAGGGTAGGCCCGACTGTTGTGTGTGAGACCTTCAATCTAACCCGTTCGGCTCTTCTTCGCAACCCCTTTTAATTACCTCCCCATTTTTGATCACACCTTCAAATGGCCAATACCAAGGACAGTGTTAAAAATTTTATAACGAAAAAAAGAGCTTACCGCCAACTACTTCGAAATTTGCCCGCACATCGCCATTCTTTCCGTTTATCATGATGAGATTTTTTCTTGTTCAACAACGCCAAGTATGGTAAGGGCTACCCTTCCTCATTCTTTTTTATTCTATCGCTCCATGAATCCACTGAAATCCAACACCATTGTCTTCAACATCTCCTGCGTCTTCGCCTTTCTCTTTTTGCTTTGGGGTGCTATGGCCCCGAAACGTTTAGCGAAAATTACTGGTACATTCCAAACTACACTTCTTGATTCGTTTGGCTGGTTATATGTTCTGGCAGCAACCGGTTTTCTTGTTTGCGCCTTCTGTCTGATTTTTTCTCGATGGGGTGATATTCCTCTTGGGCAAGATGGAGCCAAACCTGAATTTCCTCTCCATACCTGGTTTGCCATGCTCTTTTGCGCAGGAATGGGCATCGGTCTCGTATTCTGGGGAGTCGCCGAACCCACTTCTCATTTCCATGATCCGCCGATCGGCGAAGGAGAAACGCCTCAAGCCGCTCGTTTGGCGCTCCAATATTCCTTTTTCCATTGGGGACTTCACCCATGGGGCATCTACACCATGGTGGGGATGGCTCTCGCCTATTTCCAATTTCGAAAAGGTTCACCAGGGCTATTCAGTTCAGGTTGCCGGCCGGTTCTAGGAAAGCAGGCGATTGGGCCACTGGGCATCGCGGTAGATGTGATCGCCGTCTTTGCCACGGTCTTCGGGGTAGCGACCTCTCTGGGATTCGGAGCGGTCCAAATCAGTGGAGGGCTATCCTATGTGTTTGCCATACCCAATACCCTTACCACTCAATTAGCCGTCATCGTCACGGTCACCGTGCTCTTTATGCTCTCCGCTCAAACCGGACTCCAACGAGGTATCAAATACCTTAGTAATCTGAATATGGTTCTGGCCCTGATTCTCTTGTTGTTCTTGCTGTTTCTCGGCCCAACCCACTTCATCATGACCGTGTTTCCCTCGACCTTCGGGAACTACATCCAAAACCTTCCGACAATGAGCCTGAACCTTGCACCATTCCGAGACTCAACCTGGATTCACAACTGGACCTTGTTCTACTGGGCATGGTGGATCGCCTGGGCGCCCTTTGTGGGAACCTTTATTGCCAGAATTTCTAAAGGCCGGACGGTGCGACAATTTGTGTTGGGCGTGCTGCTTGTTCCATCACTTTTTTGTGCATTTTGGTTTACGGTCTTTGGAGGAACCGGGATCGCGTTAGAACTTTTTCAGAACGTGTCATTGAAAACCCTTATGGAAACGCAGGGCATCGAGGTCTTGCTCTTTACGGTGTTCGAGCATTATCCGATGGGCACGGTCATGTCGATCATCGCCATGTTCTTGATCGGCACCTTTTTCATCACTTCAGCGGATTCCGCCACCTTCGTTCTGGGAACCTTAACCACAAACGGCAGCCTCAATCCGCCCAACCAAATCAAATTCACCTGGGGCATCATTCAATCCCTGTCGGCAGCCATTCTTCTGTGGTCCGGTGGCCTCAAAGGCCTGCAAACCGGCGCCATCCTGGCTGCTTTTCCGTTTGTCTTTGTCATCATCCTCCTCATTATCTCTCTCCTCAAATCCTTCAAGGAGGAAACGAAGTAGGCTCGACGTAACAAGTACCATCATCTCTCAATAGTTGATTTGACCCAAAAAAATCGCTATTACTGCTAGTCCCTTCAACTCTACAAAAATATACCAGTCACGGAGATGTTAGAGAGGAATTAATGAAGTTAGATTCGCTTCCAACAGAATTTACACCTTACAAGCAGTTAGAGATTGCGACAAATAAACTGGTCGATGGCGTAGCATTAGTATCAATTAATGGCTTTATTCCTGTTTTAATTGGAAGAGGTGAAACTCCTGAAATTTGGGTGACCATTCCTGCCGATCAACAAGGGAAGGAATGGCGCCCAATCGTGAGTAAAAACATGTCTTTGCTTGATGTGATTACCGTCATGGCCAAAGAAAACATGATCGGGGTCGCATTGGTCGACGAGATTGTTCTCGAAGTCAAAGAAATTACCCGGGAAAGCGTCGAAATCACGAAATGCAATCTTCGGCCATTTGGCATTAATGTGTTTTTGGAGGACGACTGTCTAAAAATCATGACAAACCGCTATTCAGGCAACACCATAACTGGCGCCAAAATATTTATTGATGTAGAGAAAGGATAGCCAAGGACAGTAAGGCAACATAGAGTCAGAAGTGCCGGACTATCCTATTGGAAACGCTCTGATATACAAAATTCATTGATAAGGCGTATTGGGGTTTTGTCCGCGTATGATCAATATCCTCCACGGCTAGTTCCTATTCGTGGCGTTCAGGAGCTCCGCCGTATTCGGTCTCGCGATCGGTCAGGATCCGACAGAGCGGAATTTCGCACTCCGCAACGATATGGATATGGTAGAACGCGATCATTTAGTAGTAGGTCAGCAGCTATGATCGGGATTTTCCGATTATACAGTTTGGCAACCCCAACCTTACTTTTAGGTATCAATGGAGGTCTGTTGATAGACGTGGCCCACACCACTTGAGCGTTCCAAAATAGAAGGTATCCTGTGTCCCGCAGTAGGCTGGACATTCATTCTCAAATTCGCCATAGGCTTCCTTGTCCGACTTCTGTAAATCCACACCCAGCACACACCCCTCTTGGGCCACCTGGGCTTCCAGCGCTCCTTCCACGCCGGTCTCGTAGAGTTTCTTGAAGCAATAGAAGCTTTCGCGGCTATAGCCCATCATCTGACAGGCTTTTTCCGCATTACCCAATGGCTTGCCCCACTTCAGTACCCCCACTTTCGTCTTGAGAATTTTCTGTTCGGTGGTCAGCCTCGCCTGTCCTTTTCCCAGGACCTCCCCGGATTTAAAAGGACCATACCTGACTGTCAGATTAAATTCCTGCACTTACAAAAAGGTCATTGTTTATATAGGCCCAGCTCAGAAAACCCACAAAACATAAGGAGGTCCAATTTCAACCTCATCTCAGATACATCTTTCACCCCCATTCGCTGACATCCTCCTATATTCCTGTAGACTCAAAGAGCTACAAATCGGTTCTACCCTGGCTACCTTTGTCTTTGTCTCCCTCCTCATCACCTCCCACCTCAAATCGTTCCAGGAAGAAACAACAAATAAAGTTCTCACGGAATCTAGACGAAATACTTAATTGTCCATTTTGTTCATTTTATCTAAAATGAATAAAGGAGGAATATTCTATGCAATATGTTTCAGCGAGTGATGCCAAACAACGTCTCGCAGCCATTCTTGACACAGCTCAACGCGAACCGGTCATGATCCGACGGCAAAAACGGGATGTGGCGGTAGTACTTTCAGTTCAGGAGTATGAGCGGGTTTGTGCATTGAACCGGGAAGAATTTCAGCGATTTTGTGACCGTGTAGGAAAAGGCGCAGCAGAGCGCGGACTGACGGAAAAGAAATTAGTAGAAATTCTGGCTGATGAAAGCTAGAACACGAATTGTCCTGGACACTAACGCAATGGTGAGCCGCCTTCTTGTGCCGGATTCTATTCCTGGACAGGCCGTGAGGAGGGCCGTAGAAGAAGGGGAGATTCTTATGTCCGAATCCACCCTTTACGAACTTGCTGAGGTCCTAGGAAGAGAAAAATTTAATGCCTACGTCAGCATCCAGGACCGAGAAGAATTTTTGCGAACCCTCGGACGAATCGTCGAAATGGTCACAATTCTACATGCCGTTCACGATTGCCGGGACGTAAGGGACAATCACATATTGGAGGTGGCAATAAACGGACAAGCCCAGGTCATTGTCACGGGCGATGAGGATTTACTCGTCTTAAATCCCTTTCGGGGAATTCCCATCATGAACCCTGCCGATTTTCTGAAATGGAAAGCAGTTTCACCCTGACATTCGTCGTCACTTACCGATCGATAATTTCTTCGATTCCTCATCATCGTCCTCCTCAAATCATTTCAGAAGGAGACCAGGAGGTAGGTTCCCATTCTTAGGGCATTCAGTGTTCTTTCTCCCTTTAGATGTCGTAAAATTTTGAATCAAGCGACTTGCAACGGATTTTGATTCAAACATCTGCGCCTTATTACCCATGAAAATAATTTCTCCAAAACTTAGTAGCACCCAGCATAGCTCCGATCTTCGAGCATGGTGTCCATCCTCCTTTGAGTCTTTTCTTTTTGAAATGGACCATATCATTAATTCTTGTGAAGGTAAGGACCCATTTCCACTGTTCAGAGGGCAAATCAATTCAGGATGGTTTCTTGATTCAAAGTTTTTGAGATTTTCGATCAAGAGGCTTTTCAAATTAACGAATCACCACCAATTACCTGAGAAGATGAGGCAAAATATTTCATTTCACAAGGTAATGACCTATTTGTTTTTGCTAAAAGGGACGATAGGGAAACCAAGCCAAGAGTTATTAGAAGCCGAAAAGGTTTATGCCATAGACCCCTGGGTTGAATGGTTTAAACATTTGCAGCAATACCCTGAAAATGACCGCTTCATAAACGGAACTTTTTTATTGGACTGGACTTGGTCAAAAAACATCGGATTATACTTTGCCACATATGAAGGAAGAGGAAGAAACCGCGTAGTGAGTTCGGGTGATGGAGCATTATGGATATATGATGCCGTTTCTACCGGCCAAATTCTCCAAACAAAGAAGCTTGATGAAATAATGGCAATGATGGAAAATGCAGAATTTTTAAATGGGGACAAGACCTTCCCGCTAATATTTCACCCAACCACCCAAATCATCCAATCAAGATCCAAAAACCAGGATCCAATTTACATAGCCCAAATGGATTTTCGATACGATTTAGCAGATAAATGGATATCTTATGAAAATCAGTATAAAAAGAAAGTTTTTATAAAATTAATTCTCCCGGAAGACATGAAAGGTAAAGCTGCTCAATATTTGGAATCAAAAAACGTGGTAGAAGAGTCAGTTTATCCGGAATAAGAATCCAATCATTTTCCCCGCTGGACTTGCACCATCTCATTAATAATTGACAGAATGGCGACAGGGCGTCTCGTAGAAATACGGCACTGATTCCAACGGATAACTCCGTGGAAGAAATTGGACCATACAGAATTGCTCCTCTCTCTTTCATATGAGTCTCTGAAAGGTTCGTCTCCCATATTCAGACACCTGCCGTCTGGCACAATGGAGGGACGCTCTCATCAGTTGGCGGGCTTTGTTTGAGCGAAGCAAGGTGCTCCGCCCTCCGAAGGTTGACGTCCGTCCGCTCCAAAGAGGCCAGACGGGGCGTCACTGGTTTTGGGTCCTTTTGCCGGAACAAAAGGACCTCGCCTACCGGGGCGAAACCCGACAACACAGAAAATACGTTGACACGAGAGTTAGGTACAAAGGTACGATAAGTTCACCTACCAGCGTTTTTTTTGCTGGCAAACCCCAAAATGGATTTTGGATAGACAGGCACATCCATAAGGCCAGAAATACAAAATCTGAATGCAAGAGTAAGTTCACTTTTTCACCGTTAAAATTAAAAGGCTCAACATGAAAGGAACGATCATGACTGACCTTGAGACGAGTCTCCCGCATATCACTACCACCGAAACATTGGTGAGATTTTATGTCCTCCTCTCCCAATACATCGATCGATGTCTGGATGAGGCCACCAAACGCTCACTCCCGGAAGGAGAATTCCAAAAACATCTGGCCGGGACTCACACTCAAGTGACAGAGCTTCTCGCAGCCAACCGGGTGGTTAAAAACAAAGCGGAGACGGAATTTCAACGGGTCACGACCCTGTGTGAACAATTCTTGAAAACCCCGAACGATCAGACCATTAAAAGTAGTCTGCACCACGAGCATGACGTTCTGAGAATAAAAATGTTAGCGTTGAGCGACCTCCTCGCGGTGTTTCGATCGGTGTAGCGAATACCACCACCCGCACAGACGACCTTTCTCCTACCTCATTGACCCCCCAAAAAATCGTGTGGTAACGTCGACCTTCGGGTTTTCCCTAGTGGCAGGGGAATAGATGTAGTCCTAATTTCTCCACTTGGAACAGACATGGTCGACTCGGTCGCTGAACATATTTCTGCCCTGGACGACGAGGATTGGGGGGTGCGCGAAGACGCAGCGGTCGCCCTCGGACGTCTTGGCGATCCCCGCAGCGTCCAACCATTGATTCGCGCACTTCGTGACTCGGATCGGGCCGTGCGGGAAGCCGCAATCTCAGCCCTAAAAGCGCTTGGCGAACCAGCCGTTCTCTCATTAGGGTTTTGCCTTCAGGATACCAATCTTCAGGTTCAGGAATCGGCCGCGTGCATCCTAGCCGATATCGCCAACGAACAAGTCTTAGATCCCTTGTTGTCGGCGGCATTAAGTCCTAACTGGATCGTACGCATGTCGGCAGCCAAAGGCCTGTGTCGTATTCAGAACTCCCAAGCCATTGATACGTTGATTTTGCTTCTCCAGGATAAAGTGCCGGCCGTGCGAGAGGAAGCAGGACGAGCCATTCAAACCATCGGCAACACCAGCATTCCAAAATTGTTGGAAAAATTAAAGGATCAGAATTGGAAAATCCGATTGCGGGCGGTGGAAGCGTTAGCCCTTTTGAAACCCTTGGAAGCGGTAGGACATCTGATGATTCTGGTTCTCGAAGATCCCGATACCGCCGTGCGCCAAGATGCCATGCGAGCACTCGGACAGATTGGCGATACCCGTGCCATTCCTCTATTGCTCTCGTCCCTCGCCCTCGAAACTCCTTCACTCAAATTGGCCTCGATTGAAGCACTTGGCCAGATCCGATCCACCGAAGCCATTCCCATGTTAATCGCGTTGGTCAACTCGCTACCTAAGGAAGCTTACGAAGATCGCATGGAAGGATGCACCGATCCTCAATACAAAGAAGATCTTCCTCCATTAGAAGCCGCCATCAGGGCTTTGGGGAAGATTCGCGACCCAGGGGCTATTCCGGCACTTATTCAAGCGCTGCAGAGTACACTCTTGCGGACAGAAGCCGCTGAAGCCCTGACGCAGTTTGGCCAATCAGCGGTGAATCCATTGTTAAAGCTCTTGAAAACGACCAAGAATGACAATCTCCGGCGTCATGTGTTGGAATCTCTTTCTCACCTTGGCTGGAGGCCGGGACAGATACGCATCTAACTGAAAGACCTGACCATGCCGAAAGAATCATTCGAAACCATCATTTCTGAACTGGATCATGAGGAAGATTGGCGCCGAATGCGGGCCACCTCCACCTGCATGAAGGGTGGACCCAAGGCCGTCGGAGCCATTATTCAAGCTATGGCGACCGGCTCTTCTCACTACAAGGTAGAAGCCGCAAAAATGTTAGCCCGTCTACGGGATCCCCGAGCCGGCCAGGCTCTCGCTCATGTCCTGAAGGATGCAGATGAACAGGTGAGACAGGCTGCCGTGGATGCCTTGGAGCATATGGCTGGCATTTTGGATGAAGCCACCGCGTCTGCACTTTTAGAACATTTACGCGACGATACTCTCCAGGAAAAAGTCACGGCCTTACTCGGTGTGATTCCCATGTCTATCGGCCCTCTATCGGAACGACTCAAGGATCCTGATTCGGCCATCCGCCTCCGGGCCGCAGAGATTCTTTCCCATCTCCTCGATCCTCGATCGGCAGATGCGTTTGTTGATGCCATGTCCGACCCCGATCTTCGTGATCTGGCCACCGATACCTTGCGCAAATTGGGTGCAATTCGGGACCGCGTCGACCAAACTATGGACGATCTACGGGCAGTGGACGAATCAGAGTTAAAGGAAGGCGTTCGGCAGGAAGCAGTTATTCAACTGCATCGCATTGGCCGGCCAATCGTCGAAATTCTCATTGAATACCTGGAAGACGAGGATTGGGTGGTTCGGGAAGCCGCCGCTGACACCCTTGGGAAAATTGGCGATATTCGCGCGGTGGAACCGCTTATGATGCGACTCCGGTCGGACAAAGACACAGGGGTAAAAGAACACGCTCTGAAATCCCTAGGACTCATCGGCGATCCCCGACCGGTTGAGTTGTTTATTGAATCCATTCCCATTCGCCCTCTTCGCATTCTCGCCGTCGAAGCCTTGGAGAAAGTCAAGGATGTCGAGGTCCTGCGCCCCCATATGGAATTATTTGCCCGATTAAAAACGGACCGGGATGGCCTGATTTCCTATAATTCAGGGGTCATCCTTGACAAACTCGAGGCTGCCACTGCACAAATGAGCATGGATGAAGAAGCCTGGGCCGGAAAAGAGTAAAGGAGTGATGACCCATGACGGAAGGTAACCACGTAGATCCCTTATTGTCGGCGCTTCGCGATGACAATGAAGCCCTTCGGAACCATGCCGCCTCCCGGCTCGGAGAAGCCGGTTCAGAGGCCATTCCCAAGCTGATTAATATGTTTTTGGAAGACGATTGTGTGGTTCGCGAGGCAGCCACAAGCGCATTGGTTCAAATTGGAGAATCGGCTGTTGATCCCCTGATTGAAGCCTTGAAAGAAGATGAGGAATGGTCTGTTCGGGAACAGGCAGCCTCCGCACTCGGGAAACTTCGTGCGGTCAAATCGGTGGAACCTTTAGTCCATGCCCTCCGCCATGACAAGGATGGAGGCGTGCGCACCGCGGCAATTTGGGCGTTGGAGCGGATTGGTCATCCTGATGCGGTTCCGGCCTTAGTGGATGCCTTGATGGACGCGACCCTCCGTGAGGATGCCGCAAGAGTGTTAAAAAAGTTGGGGGATTCCCGCGCGACTGATGCCCTGGTGAAAGGTTTGCAGGCTTCGAATTGGATTGTGCGCCGGCACGCGGCAGAAGCGTTGGGAAAAATCGGCGATCCTCGCAGCTTGGATCCCTTAATTCATGCTCTGGCTGATGAGGACTGGTTGGTTCGCCGCAATGCCGCCGAATCCCTGGCGCGCTTCAAGGATAGTCGGGCCATCGATCCCTTGGTCCCCTTGCTCGAAGATGAAAACGAAATGGTTCGTGACACTGCCGAAGGTGCCCTGGCAAGTTTGGGATGGGCACCCGGTTCTTCTCATTCATAGTACCTAGCAATCAACGCTCTTTTCGCTTTTTTTTAACTATCACGAAGGACACTGACACATTATGGCTAATGAAGCACCCGCAAAACTCATTTCGATCGGGCCCAAGAGTGGCACGAAAAAAGATGGGTTCAATCTTGTGACCGAAAACGTCACCGCGATCAATCTTGAGGACAAACAAATCGAGGTCGAACTCTTGGCGTACGATGGGAAGACCGTTCTTTTGGAGGTCAGTGAAGAGGCTGTCGAAGACCTCCAAAAGATCAAAATCGGTGACGGAGCGACGCTTCGCGTCGTCGAAGAAGACGGCAAACGAATCGTCAAAAGTTTTCGCATCCGCTCTAAGGATCCCAATGTTCAACGTGCGGATGCCGCACTTCAGGATCTTACCGATACGCACTGGCTCAATCGTAAACATGCCATTGAAGTGCTTGGCGAACTCCGGGTGGAAGCCGCAGTGAAACCATTGGTGGAAATGCTCAGTGATGAAGTCGGTGATGTCCGGCAGCGTGCCTATGAGGCCTTGATCAAAATAGGAGCTCCCTGTGTCGCTGATGTCATACCCCTTTTGGTTTCCGAAGATGACGATCTTCGACAATCGGCAACCGAAATTCTCCGGAAGATTGGGAAACCCGCCGTAGAACCCTTGGCCCTGGCATTAGGGGAGTCTGATGAAAAACTTCAAAAACGCATCATGAAGGTATTAGACCGCATGGGCTATAAACGCAAATAGGGGAAGGGCAGAGTACCTCAATAGCCATCCATTGCTTGCTCACAAGACTTGGATAACGGTACGTGCCTACTACCCTAATTCTGACCTCGGGACAGGCTTCCCAACTTAACTTGGGCATCGATCAAAAACGTGTCTGGCGATTCTTTAGCTTCTTTGGGAAGGATGAGTTCCCGAGGTTTTTCGACCTACCGAAAGATAATAAAATCCCTGATCTTCCATCCGTTGCGGTTCATAGACATTGCGAAGATCGATAAAAATTCGAGAGGTCACCGCGGCCCGAACCCGCTCAAAATCCAAATTTCTGAACTGGTTCCACTCTGTGACTAACACCACGGCATCCGCCCCTTCCATCGTGTGATAGGCATCCTGACAGGGGACCATCGTTGGCAGCGCTTTCATTGATATCTCCAAGGCTTCCGGATCGTAGGTCCGCACACTCCCGCCCGCTTTCATGATCTGCTCTGCAAGGAACAAGGCCGGTGAATCCCGAATATCGTCCGTATTGGGTTTAAAGGCTAACCCGAGTAAAGCAATGGTTTTTCCTCGTAACTCCCCAACCGCTTCTCGAATTTTCTCCATCATCCGGACTCGCTGGTCGTCGTTCACCTGTTTGGTAGCCCTGGCTATGGTCATTTCATAATCATTTTCGTTCCCGATATTGATTAATGCGGCAGTATCTTTTCCAAAACATGATCCTCCATATCCTGGACCCGCATGCAGGAATTTTGACCCGATCCGTTTATCTAATCCCATTCCCTTGGCCACCATTTGCACATCGGCTCCAACCCGTTCGCAGAGGTTCGCCATTTCATTAATAAATGAGATTTTCGTGGCCAAGAACACGTTTGAAGCGTATTTGATCATTTCAGCGGTTGGAATATCCGTAATCACAATTGGCGTTTCCAGGATATACAAGGGACGGTACAAATCTTTCATAATCGCCACCGACTCCGGACTGTCGGCACCAATCACCACACGATTGGGCCGCATAAAATCTTCAATCGCCGATCCTTCCCGAAGGAATTCAGGATTCGAGACCACCCCAAAACTACAGGCCGCTTCCTGGTTCGCCTGAATAATCGATCGGATACGTTTTGCCGTTCCGACCGGCACGGTAGATTTAGTCACAACCACCTTATATCCTGTCATTCGGGTTCCCACATTTTTGGCCACTTCATCGATAAAGGACAGGTCGGCGGACCCGTCCTCACGGGAAGGGGTTCCCACGGCAATAAAAATAACCAGGGCTTCATCAACGGCTTTGTGTAAATCCGTAGTAAATCGAAGACGGCCGGCCGTCAGATTTTTGGTCACGAGTTCGGAGAGGCCTGGCTCAAAAAATGGCACCTTGCCTTTTTCTAAGTCCGCAATCCGTTTGGCATCCAAGTCCATACACAGCACATTCAAGCCAAATTCCGCAAAACAAGCCCCTGTGACCAATCCAACGTACCCCGTCCCTATCACGCTGACATACATGAACGTATCCTCCTTGATCGCACTATAATATTCCCATTTTACTCGGTTAAAATCTTATTGCACTTAAAAAAGAACAGATGAGTATACCCTATTCGAGGCTGCTTGACAGCCTCCAGGGTGCCAACTAGAATCAGTTCAAAATTTCCAACAGAGCGGGAATAGCTCAGTGGTAGAGCATCGCCTTGCCAAGGCGAGGGTCGGGGGTTCAAATCCCCTTTCCCGCTCCAATTTTTTCAAGCCTCTGTCTTTCATTAAGACACCCTAATACAATCTGACATTATCATAGGATAAATTCCGAACAGCCTCCACAAGAGTGACCTCCCATTACCCTCTTTCGAATAACCGGCCCTTATTCCCGACATTTTGTGGCCGATTGAAGTTCGCCTCACCTCACTCTTGTCCTAAACAGAACATGAAGATGAGCTTTCTCCCAATTTCCATGGGCTCACGTGCTTTTGACAGCACCGAGGGCCAAAATTTGAAAATCGCACATTCTTTGTTTGTTCAAAACCCGGGTAAATATTGATCCAGCTCATCCAGGCCTGTACTGCTAGTGTAGTGTCCAAGAATTAAATGGACACTTTTTTCTTCTTTTTGCGCGGCTGAGTACTCCCAGGCTGGATTTGTTCCAGCGTCTGTCGACAGCGAGCAAGCTTCTCTTGGATGGCTGCAACGGTGGCCGTCCAGACGAATGGTTTCGGATTAATGTTCCATGCGACCAGGAACGCCTCGATAGACTGAACAAATCCTGCACGCTTTGGAAGGCTCCACGGCGCACGGCTTTTTGCGTTAACTCCCCAAACCACCGTTCCACCAGATTCAGCCAACTCGGAACGGTCGGAATGAAATGCGGCACAAAGCGTGGGTGGCGTTTCAGCCAAGCCTGCACTTCGGGAGTGTTGTGCGTTCCATAATTGTCCATCACGAGATGCAAGGGCGTCTTGCCCGAAAACTCTCGGTCCAGCCGACGCAAGAACTTGAGAAACTCCTGGTGCCGGTGTCGTTTGAAACATTGCCCCACGACGCGGCCTTCAAGAATGTCGAGTGCGGCAAACAGCGTGGTCGTTCCGTTCCGCTTGTAGTCGTGCGTCATCGTCCCGCACCGCCCCTTCTTCATCAGCAAGCCCGGTTGGGTCCGGTCCAGCGCCTGAATCTGACTTTTTTCATCCACACACAACACCAGCGCGTACTGGGGCGGATTCAAATACAAACCCACGACATCGGTCAGCTTCTCCAGAAAACGCACATCCCAGGACAGTTTTAAACTTTTCACCCGATGCGGTTTGAGGTTGTGGCTCCGCCAGATATTGCTCACCGTCGACTTGCTCACGCCCTGAGCCTTCGCCATCGTTCGACAACTCCAGTGTGTCATCCCCGGCGGGGTACTTTGTAGCGTGGCGTCGAGCATGATCTTGATCTTGTCCGGCGAATACGTGTGTTTACAACCTCGCCCAGGGGCCACTTCCCACAGACTCGCGACTCCCCGCGCCGCGAAGCGGGCCCGCCACAAGGTGACGGTCTTGCGATTGGTTTTCAATGTGTGGGCGATCAGGCTATCGGATTGGCCATCGGCCGCCGCTAGCACGATCCGGCTTCGCAACGCCACCTGCTGCGGCGTCCCGTGGGCGCTCAACCATCGTTCAATCTGTTCGCGGTCCCTCAGATTCAGGGATGGCAGCTGTCGGGGCAGGATCTGTAATGTAGCATGGGAGGAATCTATAGTCCATCTATTTGCTGGACACTACACTAGGACAGCAATGAAATTAAAAACTTGCTTTTCAAGCCTCATTTGATATCTTAAAATCCTTCTTTTTTCAAAATCCGTATATGGTCACGACTCTAACAACAATTCGAGGAGGTCCCCCATGGCCGCTCAAACCCCGACCACCGACAAGGGTGCATCCACCTGGAATAACATTCCCCATAGAACGGTTGCCATCTGGAATCGGGAACAAAAAATGGGTGTTCAGTCATGGCCTCATCAAATTCGGACAGCGAATTCACGACTAAACGGCTTGCCCCTAATATTTTTTTTATTAACAATTTTCATATCCCATATTCCCTTAACTCACGCAACAGAATTAGTTAACGGTGGAGTAATTTCAGATTCCATTGCTTTTTCTGGAGAACAGGACTCCTACACTTTTCCGGGCAATACCGGCGAAAACGTCCAGCTCAGGGCGGCCGATATCACAAACAGTGTTTCTACCTTGGGACCACGCCTTACCCTCTACAGTCCCGGTGGCGCATTGATTGCTTCTAATTCCGGGAGTACGGTCGCTTCACTCAGTGAAACGCTCACCGAGAATGGGACCTATACGGTCGTGGTTGCTGACGGGACCCAAGGAGGCACCCTAACCGGCCCTTATAACCTCTATTTTGTCCGTGCCCCCGGGGCCAATGAAGGCGGGGCCCTTCCCAATGGCGGGATCGTCTCCGATGCGATTGATTTAGGGGATTTAGACTCCTACACTTTTCCGGGCAATACCGGCGAAAACGTCCAGATTCGGGTGACTGATATCAATAATAGTACCTTGGGACCGCGCCTTACTCTCTACGGTCCCGCTGGCACTCTCATCAGCTCTAGCTCAGGAAGTACAATAGCTACGATAAACATCAGCCTCCCCCACAATGGGATGTACACAGTAGTGGTGGCCGACGGAACCCAGGGGGGAGCTCAAGCAGGGCTCTACACCATTGAATTTGAGTTGGACATTAACCTACTCTCCTACGCCGCGTTGGGGGATTCTTACTCCTCCGGGGAAGGGGTGGCGCCGTACTTTGATGCCACCGATGGCCTATTCAGCGGCTGCCATCGCTCGACCCGAGCCTACGCTACCCATATTCGAACACCAGGTACTACAAAGGCCATCGCCGAGCGTGCCGATGGCCAGTTTGATTTCCTAGCCTGCACCGGGGCGGTTACCAACAATGTTACTGCCTCAGGAGAGGGCCAAAATGGTAAGCCTCCACAACTCGCCGCCGTGAACGGTGTGAACGCGAGTCGAGATCTGATCACTATGACCATTGGTGGGAACGATGCAGAGTTCCTGAACATTCTCCTATTTTGTTTTGCCCACAATGCCTGTAACGAAATTAAGCCCTTTGCTCCCTATTTCGATATTGAACTAGGGGATCTTTTCCCCTTGTGGGTTGCGGTTGTTGGAGAACGCCTCCTCGAACTCTACTCCGAGCTTAAAAACGCGACACCCAACGCAGCCACATTGATTTTAGATTATCCTATCCTTGTGAGTGGTCAGGAATGCCCAGCTGTGAAGATACCATTTTTTGAAGACGCTAAATTGTCAGAATCAGAACAGGCGTGGATGCGAGACGCCAACCAACAACTTAATACTGCTGTCGCTGCGGCCGCCGCACTAGTAGGGCTGCACTACGTGCCCGTCGCAGATCACTTCGATGGACATGGAGTTTGTGGAACCCTAGATGATTGGATTAATGGACTGATGCCATTTAATCCAAAAGCCAGCTTTCACCCTACCTCCCGGGGACAAATTGAATATGCTCGTGCAGCCAATACCTACCTTGAATCCTTACAAACCGGGTGGTCGTTCGGATATTTGCCCAATGGTCTGCCCAAAAACCCGTCTCCCAGTGCCCCTTTTCAACAAAACTTTACAGCAAACGCCGTGCCTGCCACTTCCCTGCCGAAGTTTGGCGATCTAACCGTCCGCCTAGACACAGCACCGCCAGGTTGTGAAGATGCAACCGGCCTGGTAATTCCTGGGGAATCAGCAGCCGTCAGTGGCAAAGGTTTCGCTCCCAACGAACCAATTACCCTTTCCTTTGTGGTAGAAGGTCAAACCTTTCCTCTGGAGGTCACCACAGCTGATGATGCAGGCAATCTCGAGGCCCTCCCCACCATTCCCCAGAGTATATTAGCTGGCAACATGGGCACCATAGAGGCACTGGGTGGGGGTCCTGATGGGGTCGGTCTTTTGCTTTTTGACTTAGTGCGGATTGGAGAAGCTAGTAATGTGGACAAGGATGGAGATGGGATTCCCGATGGTTGCGACAACTGCTCTGCAATTGCCAACCCTAATCAGAGTGACCTGGATTTTGACGGACAAGGTGATACCTGCGACCCCTGCCCTCAAGAATCTAGCACCGACGAGGATGGCGATGGGATCTGTACCTCCGAAGACAACTGCATCATCATTGCCAACCCTGATCAAAGGGATACTGATGGGGATGGGAACGGAAACCTATGCGATGCAGATTTTGATAATAATGACATCGTCAATACATTTGATCTGGCAAGATTTAGATCCCTCTTTGGAAGTAATGATGCCGATGCCGATTTGGATGGGAACGGCCTGGTGAATACCTTTGACCTCGCCCGATTCAAAACATTGTTTGGTAAAAAGCCAGGACCCTCTGCTTTCAATATGTCACCTTAACAAGAAATCAATGCCATAAATTTGAAAAGGACTTTTAAGACCATAAAGCCACCTAATTTATTAATCAAGGAGATTTCGATCATGAAAGCATTCGTCATTTCCATTATTATCGCAGTATCACCGCCTCTTTGCAGTACGAGTCAGGCCTCCCTCGTAGATGTTAGCTTTTCACCAGATAAGAAGAACGTTCTTGGACTTAACCAGACTTTCAGTTTTGATATTTTGGGAAATTACACTCCAGATGGGACAGAGAAACTATTAGGTGGCGCACTCGATCTTATATTTGACCATAACATTCTTAACGTGAGATCAGTGACCCTAAATACACCCACCGATATAGCTGCCAGCACCGGAAATATTAATAATTTGACCGGTTCAGTCAATACTATAGGATTTGCCACATTTTCCGGATTAACCGGTGGGCCTTTTCCCTTTGCTTCAATTGAGTTTGAGTCGGTGGGGTTTGGACAGAGCCCTTTACAAATGTCCGATTCGAATGATCTTGTATTTGCCTGGGCCAATGAAAATTTTGATCCCGTAACGGTAAACTCGATCAATGGGGTCGTCAATGTTACTCCTGTGCCCCTACCAGCTGCGGCATGGCTGTTTATCTCAGGGCTAGGAGGGTTGCTTGCCCTAATGCATCAAAGAGGAACGAGCTGAGAGCTGAAGCAGTCCCAAGTTAAAAACGGGGGCTGTCGTAGATTAGGACGATTATCTATGATGGCTTATGGGCGTAAAGCGGTGTAAATTAGCGAATAAAACACA
>JAGQKG010000219.1 GCA_020430245.1 Nitrospira sp. | reverse complement strand
ATATTTTCTCCGGCTACCATGTTGATCGATTTTTTCATATCCTGTGCCTTTCAGACGATGTTTTTCCAAAGTTGCAGACTATCGGAACTTGCCGGTAGGCGCTAGCCTTGCTTTTTTATTCCATGGACCCACCCGATGCTAGGGCAGGCAGGAATTATCAGGGAGAGGGGAAAGGGGGGCGGGTCTTGTTTTTTAAGGAGGCGAGTTGAAAAGAATGGGGCCTGACTTATTCAGTCAGCCCCTACACGCCAGGTTGGTTTATCCAAGTGTATCCGTTGAGAACACACTACAGAGATAATAGCTGACTGATCCCTTTCTTCCAATCAAGCACATGCATCAATAGGCTTTTTCAGAATTGGCGAGCAAAGTCCTCTTGCCAGGTCCGTAGACGTAGATTTAGGAAGCATCAATGGCCTGAATGCTTGTTGGCGGTCTCCCCATGCTGGTCGCTGAGGATGTTCTGGGTTTCATGAGTCGCTTGAACATCATAGACCGCTCCCTCTTTTTCCAGGACTTCGGTGCCAAACCGATAATTAGAGAACATCGTATTATGAGCCATGCGCCGATCGATCGGATTCTGGAATTCCATCCTGGTCTTCAATGTTTCGTTGGCTAAGATCACCACCTCCATTTTGATAAATCCTCCCATGCCTGGGTGCCAGGCCAAGAGCGAGTAGACGCCTTCGGGGACATCAGGGAGCGTGAAATTTCCTTCCGCATCGGTAATGGCGTAATACGGGTTGTCTACCGCGACTCCCCAGCTTTGCATGTAGGTGTGAAATCCGCATTCCAAGTAGAGGATCCTGCGGCCCTGGGAGAATTCAACCGTGTCGAGCATCGCCTCTCCAGGGTTGTGTTGATGATCCTTGATTCGGTTCTTGGGATGGAACGGATTGAGCCGGAGCGGGCGATGAAGCATGACTTTTGAGCCGAATGGTGCCGTTTCATAAATTTGCACATCATGAATAATGGGATCCATGTTGACAATGTGGAGCGGTTGTTCGTTTTGTACAACCGAGACCCAGGGCGTAAAGAGACAATCCTCCACCGTGATTTTGGCCGGGCCTGTTTGGG
Organism: Nitrospira sp.; assembly: GCA_020430245.1. Classification (GTDB taxonomy): domain Bacteria; phylum Nitrospirota; class Nitrospiria; order Nitrospirales; family UBA8639; genus Nitrospira_E. The sequence continues at coordinate 4,547 of JAGQKG010000219.1, read as the reverse complement.
GAAAGGGTTTGCCTTGGGAAATTCCCTCTAAAAAGACCACGGTATTCTGGAGGCCCCCATCCGGCGCCACTTGAAATTCATCTACGAGACGCCAACCTGTTCCTGTGGAAATACGCCCGCAAAAGTCCGTGTCGGGATTGGTAACCAGACTGTATGCCAATGCCGGGGGTTCTTTCCCCGCCAACGTCACCTTCCCCGTAATAGTGCCTCCATTAGAGACTGTGATGGCCTCATAACTCAATGCCGGAGTGATCAGGGTCATGTTGAGACCTACAATGAGAACATACGTGATGAATTTCATGGAACGATCCTTTGGTCAATATGTGTGAAGGAGCCAAGCCCATTAATAAATTGATCGTATGAAATGCCCAAGAACATTTCTAACCTTCTGAAAAATTACTGCCGTCGTGAAGAGGACATGCTGGTTTCATGCCATAGGAGGGCCATGCAAGAGATCCACGAGTCTGTTCAATTTATCATGGTGAAAAAGGACAGAAGAAAAGGGGCTGGATAGTTGGGACTACCTTAGGTGTTTATGCCTGATTGGGGCTTATTTGGTGCAATGGCGTTTTAAGTGAATTAGCGACCTATTGGGGAGATGGGAGGCTAACGCCGTCTTCGTTGTTTTTTCGTAAGGCAAGTATGTTCATCATGGTATGTCGTCATCATGTCAGAGGCCCAGTCTTTAGAAATTTCTCCTAACCATTCATGAAGGCCGAATCCTTCAGCCTGTTTGGTTCCGCACCTATTTAGGTCTGAGAGCTTTGGTGGAAAGTTAGAAAAATCAACGAATTGAAGTTTCTTCTGAATCTGGCCTTTCAATTGCTTACCTTTCCATTAATTATTCGAAATGTCATAGTTAATACCTGGCTCCTCCCCTGTTAATTTGTAATAAAGGCATTATGCTGTGTCCGGAAAAACGAGTGTACGTTTTCCTCTGTCGGGCATGTTCCATTAGCTAGGTTTTACAATTTCCAGGAGGTCCATCATGACTGTTCAGGCCCTATCGTCCTCCGTGTGGTCTATCGTATTAGCAGGTGGTGAAGGCGAACGTATCCGACCCTCTATTCAACAGTGGCTCGGGTATTCGATTCCGAAACAATACTGTACCTTTGTCGGCACTCGCTCAATGTTACAACATACGTGGGACCGGGCGGACCAAATCGGGTTGCCCCGAAAAAAGGTGACGGTTGTGGGTCGAACACATCAGCAGAGTTTGGAGCACCATTGTACAAGGCAGGATGAAGGTACACTGATCTTTCAGCCGCGAAATTGTGATACCGCGCCGGGCGTTTTTCTTCCTCTTACTTATGTGAGAGCTTGGGATCCTCAAGCGGTGGTCGTCCTGCTGCCTGCCGATCATTTTGTCTGTCCTGAAGATCGCTTTGTGGCCGCGGTGCGTCGGGCTGTGCGCGCGGTAGAATTTTTATCTGACCGAATGATTCTCATGGGGGTTCGTCCGTCCCATCTGGAGCTTGATTATGGATGGATTTCCGTCGGAGGAGTACTCGGATGGAGTGGAGGGACCTCTATCCGTCGTATTCAATCGTTTGTCGAGAAACCGGATGCTTTTGATGGCGAACGAATGATGTCGGATGGAGCCTTGTGGAACACCCTGGTGCTGGTGACCAAAGTCGAGACCCTGTGGAAATCCGGATGGCGGTGCTTTCCTGATATGATGGAGCGGTTTGAACGGTTACGAAGGCAGATCGGGACTCCGGCGGAAGGATCGACCCTCCAAGCAATTTATCAGGATATGCCTACACAAAATTTTTCACGTCATGTGTTACAACCTCTTTCCAGCCAATTAGGTGTCATGGAGCTTGATGATGTGACATGGAGTGACTGGGGCCGTCCGGAACGAATAGTGGAGACTCTGCGATCAATGGGGAAAAAGCCTGCTTTTCCTATGGAGGCATTTATTGGAACGGGTGCGCCATCTATTCCTCCAATGACCAGGGACATGGGTTATCCCTATCTCAGTTGCTGAAGAGATTATCCCTTAGCTGTCTGGAGGATTTTCCTACTCTAGGCAGCATGAAGCCAACGAACAATCATTCAACGCAGGCCGTTCTTGCAGAATGTTTCAGGGCTGTGTTCCAAACGAGTCTCCATAGGATTGTATGTCCCTTCTCCGTAGGGTTGTATATTCTTTCCTCTGCTCATCTTCTTTCCTCCAAAACACTTCCTTTTTTCTCTAATTTTGGCCTGCTCGTGTGCTCATAGTTGGCACTGGTCTCCTGTCCTCGTAACTCCCTGATGGGGCAGAAGTCAACAGATTGACTCTCTGGCAGTGATGCAATTGTCCTCAGTATTTTGAGTTTTAGGGGGACTGTTGAAAAAGCCGCCAGCGGCGTTCCCTGCCTCTGCCGAAACCGCTTTGCGCGGGCAGGTCGTCATTTTTCTGTTCTCACGTACGACGTGTACGCTTCGTGCGCAAAAAGGGCTCTGACCTTGCTGGACGAGCTTTTTGAGCCGACCCGAGGTTTTTGATGGGCCGTGTCTCCCCGATTAAATTTGTTCTTGGGAGGCAATATTATTCAACACTCCCATAGGGAATCCTTTTTACTCGTTTTCATTAAATGGTTTCGTAACGGGATGGGGTTGATTGGCACAGGGGTCGCAAGACCTCATGTGTGACAGAATCATGATACAGCGGGTTGTCGAAATGAGATAGGTGTTTTGAGTCTTTTTTCAGGAGGTGAAACAATAGTCCAGGTGTTAAAGACAAAGGATAAAAGCCATGAGTGAGCTAGGAGATCCTGAACGGATTCTCTGGGAGAGTTATCCCTCGTGGGGGCAATTTGCGTGGCTGTATTTTTTTAGTCTCTGGACAGGATTACGGGGTTTCTTCCTTCTGCGTGTAGGATTTTCCGGATGGGAAATGTGGTTTGTCGGAGGAGGGATGTTATTGGGTCTGGCGATGGTTCTTCGATATTGGGCCAAATATCTGTTGACGACGAAGCGAGTGGTGCTTAGGAATGGGTACTCGGGAAAGGATATGGCGAGTGTGGATTTTGAGAGGTTCCAGTCTGTTGAGGTGATGCAAGGGCCAATAGGGAGGATTTTGGGAATCGGTACCCTTGCTGTGCGGTGCGAGGATTCCGTCAAGAGTATTCGATTCCGAGGCATCAAGGACCCTGAGGTCCTTGAAACAAAGTTGCGGGCGCTCCTCCCTCCTTCTTCTCCTGCGTTCTTCAGCCCTCCTGAACGAGGAATGACACTTCTGCCATGAGGCGTGAGAATTATTTTGAATGATCACGTCACTTTTCCGTCGTACCTCCTTGGTGTTCGGTTTAGCTTTTCTAACCGTTGCCGGTGCTCTTTGCCTGGAATTCCTCTTAAGTGTCAGAGCCGACAGGCCATTCGGTCACACGCAAGCGGCTCATCTAGTTGGGTGGATCGGATTGGTATTCATCGGGCTTACCTTCGTGTATCCACTTAGACGGTGGATGTATCCTAATCAGGTCTGGTCACATGGATGGTTTCAGGTGCACATCGTCTTTGGGGTTGTTGGCCCCTTAGTTATTTTTGTCCATGCCGGTGTGCATTTTCACGCCCTGGTGCCAATCATTGCCCTTATTGCGATGGTCTTGGTGGTGATGAGTGGGGTCACCGGACAGGCCTTGCATTATCTGGCGTTTCGAACATTGTATGAACGCCGGCATGAGCTGGCTTTTGAAGGGATGACTGAGGATGCGATTGAAGCGCATCTGCATGGTCTCGCGCTACAAGAGGAGACGCTCCGATGGTGGAAATGTGTTCACGGCCCCTTAACCTGGTCATTTGTTTCTTTCACACTGCTGCATATCGGAGGAGCCCTCTTTTTCGGTGGCTTCTAACTCATGGGATGTCGTCGACCATGGGTTGCTTCCCTTATCTGGGCTCTGACAAGTCTGGTCGTCGGGATTCTTGCCTGGGTTTCTCCTCTTTACACTGAAGCCTTGTGGGCTCCTGGAGATCTCAGCCGGTATCACACTGACATCGCCAGATGTGTGGCTTGTCATGAACCGTTTAAAGGAGCCACATCGAAAAAGTGTTTGGTCTGTCATACGTTGGAAATATTTCAATCTCGATCCGAACCGGATGTTCGTCAATTGCATCAAAATGCGATTCAAACCGGTCAAGCGTGTCTGGCCTGCCACACGGAGCATCGGGGCGTGTTAACGGCTATTACAATCGGGAGAGCCGAAAATCCCCATGGAGAATTGGTTTTTCGAGCCACAGGCGCAACGTCCTGCTCGGATTGCCACGTGATAAGAGCTGGCGCCGGAAAGCAGAACGGCACTCTTCAACGGAATGCGTATGTTGAACGGTTAATTCAGAAAGAAGAGGGCGCTCATCGACTCGGGCATTTTGCTAAATGTCTGAAATGCCATCGTGGGGGACAGTTGGATGTTGAGGAAGAGGACGACGACGATGATTAGACTGAAGTTGAAATCAGTTATTCACGATCCTCTGGTGCAAGATCCGGATTTCGTTCAGGTTGCGAAAAAAGATCCTCAACCAAGTGTAGAAAAAATCCACAAGATGACCGCTCTGAGAGG
>JAGQKG010000218.1 GCA_020430245.1 Nitrospira sp. | reverse complement strand
GGCATCCGTTCCATATTGTCGCATTTTGGTTAGGGGATCAATCACATTTCCTTTGGATTTGCTCATCTTCTGACCTTCGGCGTCTCGAACCAGAGCATGAATGTACACATCGCGGAATGGAGCCTGTCCGGTAAATTTCAGGCCCATCATGATCATTCTGGCAACCCAAAAGAAGAGAATATCCAGTCCGGTGACCAGGGTTGCCGTTGGGTAAAAAGTTTTAAAGTCTTCTGTATTTTCTGGCCACCCGAGGGTAGAAAAGGGCCAGAGAGCCGATGAAAACCAGGTGTCCAATACATCAGGGTCTTGAAAAAGGTTAGTCCCTCCGCATGTTGGACAGGATTGTGGTGGAGTTCTCGATACGAGGGGTTGGGCATCGGGGGTGATAAAGCAGCTCAGTGTGAGCGGATCGGAAGGAATCCCCGTGGCGCCTGTTGCTTCGGCTATCTTGCTCGTATTGAGTAACTTGTCCTTGTTACAGGTTCGACAGTACCATGCGGGGATTTGATGTCCCCACCAGATTTGCCGAGAAATACACCAATCTTTGATCTGGCGCATCCAGCCCAGATAATTGTTTTTCCATCCATCGGGAATAATACGAATGTGCCCGGTTTCAACCGCCTGGATGGCCGGGGTTGCCAAAGGTTGAATTTTGACGAACCATTGCGGTGAAAGATAGGGTTCGACGACGGTTTTGCATCGATAACATTTCCCAATGGCCATGGCGTGATCTTCAACCTTAAGGAGAAGTTGGTGTTTCTCCAGGGCTTCTATCACAATGGCGCGGGCCTCCTGGACGGATTTGAGGGTGAGTGTGGTTCGGAGCTTGGAGTCTGTTTGAGCCTCTTGAAGCCCTAATGCGCTCATTCGAGCTTGGAAGTCGAGTATGGCCAGGCGTGGAAGTCCGTGTCGCTCGCCTGCTTCAAAGTCATTAAAGTCGTGTGCAGGCGTAATTTTGACGGCTCCCGTTCCAAATTCTCGGTCAACTAATATCGGATCAGCTACAATGGGAATGGTTCGTGCCGTCAGGGGGACGCGAACTCTTTTGCCAATGTACTGCTGATAGCGAGGATCCTCAGGGTGGACGGCCACTCCGGTGTCTCCCAGAGCAGTCTCTGGTCTAGTAGTGGCCACCATGAGAAATTGTGTTGGATCGTCAGCGAGGAAATACTGAATGTGATAGAGCTTCCCTTTGGTTGGTTCGTGCTCGACTTCAATGTCGGACAGGGCTGTCAGGCAGCGCGGGCACCAGTTTATTAAACGTTCCCCACGGAAAATAAGACCTTCTTCGTATAGGCGAACAAACACTTCTCGAACCGCCCGCGAAAGTCCTTCGTCCATGGTAAACCGATGACGAGACCAATCGCAGGAGGCTCCTAACTGTTTTAATTGTTCGATAATAGTATCTCCCGATTGGTGTCTCCACTTCCAGACTCGGTCGATGAAGGCTGAGCGCCCGAGGTATTCTCGTGAGTGACCTTCCTGCGCGAGTTGCCGTTCGACTACATTTTGGGTCGCAATCCCGGCATGGTCTGTTCCAGGCACCCAAAGAGTCTTGAGACCCTGCATGCGTCGCCATCGAACGATAATGTCTTGGATGGTCGTATTGAGTGCATGGCCGATGTGGAGGGATCCGGTGACATTGGGCGGAGGAATGACCAGGCAAAATGATGGAGACTGGCTGTCGAGGTCAGGTTGGAAGAGTTGGTGCTCCATCCAATAGGACCCCCACCGCTGCTCGACTTCACCAGGGCTGTACGTTTTTTCTAACTGTGAAGATGACATACGTTGATAGGGTATTTCGGAATTGGCCAAAAAGCCTTCGATGTTATCACGGGTCCTACAGCCCTGCAAGACGACCTCTTGTTCCTCCTATGGTGCCTATGGTAAAAGTGTTATCCGTTAAATCTTTAACATTTTCAATTCACTCAGGAGACTCACATGCCACGTGGTCGGCAAAAAGATCGTGATTTGCGAAGAAAGCATCGAAAAAATCAACAGCGGGTAAAAGGGTTAGAAGTTGCACGGCGTGAAAAGGGCAAAAAGAAATAAGAGCCTGATTCTTTGAGGCCCTGGCCTTAATTTCAAATGAGCCTCTCTTCTCTTTTCTTAGAATTTCCTTCCTTATGATTTTGGGTTGATTGCACGAATCCACAAAAGCATTTTTGTGGAGAGGATAGGTCAGCGGTCCATACGCCCTCGATCCTCTTCCTACCTTCTTGTATTGTATGAATTCCTCCCCAATAAAAGTTATTTTTTTTGATGCCGTAGGGACCTTATTTGATGTGAAGGGATCAGTAGGGGAAGTGTATTTAGCGTATGCAAAAAAATACGGCGTTCCGGACACTGAACACACTCAACTGGCATTGAATGCAGCTTTCAAGCAAACCATGAAAGACATGCCTCTTCCGATTTTCTCGGTGGAGCGGCCTGAAAAACTAAAACAGTGCGAGCGGTTGTGGTGGTTTGATGTTGTGCATGCCGTCTTTTATCGGGTAGGGATGTTCGAAGGATTCGACGATTTTTTTGAAGAGGTATTCGAGGCGTTTGGGAAGCCTACCCATTGGGAGCTGTTTCCTGAAACACTTGAAGTTTTAGCTGAACTGAAGGGGCGAGGCTTTGAACTCGGAATTATTTCCAATTTTGATAGTCGGTTTTTTCAGGTTTCGCGTGGGCTTGGTCTCAACACGTTTTTTGATTCTGTAAGCATTTCCAGTTTGGTTGGGGCCGCCAAACCAGCCCAAAATATTTTTGATCATGCACTCGACGAGCATATGGTGATCCCTCAAGAAGCACTTCATGTGGGAGATCATCCTATTGAGGATTTCGAAGGAGCTCGACAGGCCGGTCTTCATGCCGTCTTGATTGATCGTTCGACGAATAGCCTCCCTCATCCACAAACCCTTTCAAATTTGACCCAACTGTCTTCATACGACCTCTTGTATCCCTAACCCCTCCTCCTCCCCGCATTCAAATTTTCACTGCCATTTGGGAAGCGAATTAAAGGCCAGATTTCTCGGGCTTTCCTGAGGGTGGATAAGAGGGGAGCCCTGAAAGGCTGAATGGTCGCCAGTGGCTAGGTACCAAGATCGCTTGGCAACCCCTCACGATACTAAGGATCCTAAGGAGCCCACAGACAATCAAGATGGGGAATACTTGACCATTTTAGCCATTCAGGTTACGGTTTAAAATCAAAGTAGACCCCTCAAGGCTGGTGCGGCCTTTTTTGACATGATGAATTCTTTCCAGGTGTGGGTCCTTAAGTTAACACTCCTTCGTCAATAACACGAAACCCGTGGAATTTTTTGCCATCAGTGGATTGTTGAATGGGTTAGCCGCTAGCGGGTTGGCGTCCTTTGTCTACTTCCGTGCCCCAAAGGATCCCAGGCATTGGACGTTTGGTTTATTTGGAATTTCCACCGCCGTATGGAGTTTTGGGTATTTTGCCTGGCAAGTCACGGATTCTGAGTTTTTTGCGCTCCTCAATCTCCGTATATTAATGGCGGGCGCTATCTTTATTCCCATTACATTCCTGCATCATGTGTTGTATTTGCTTCGGAAGGAGAATATTTATAGCACGACTATTAAATGGAATTACCTTGTGGGTGGGGTATTCCTTCTTGCGGATTTTACGCCTTTCTTTATTCAAGGTGTCCGCCAAATTTCTATCTTTCCATTTTGGGGTGTGCCTGGTTTGGTCTTTCATTTTTGCTTGATTTGGTGGGTCGGTCTTGTAATCTTTGCCCATCTTCTTCTTATTCAGGCCTATGCAAAGGAAAAGGGATTGCGTCGAAGGCAATTTTTGTATCTCCTTATGGGCTCCGGAATCGGATACATAGGCGGAGCCACTAATTATCCCCTGTGGTATGGGATTGAAATATTACCCTACGGGACCATTGGTTTTGCGGTATATATTTCAATCGTAGCCTATACCTTGTTGCGATTTCACTGGTTGGAATTTTCAGTCTATGTTGAAAAGGGATTGTCCTATTTTGCTATTTTATTGTTTGTCTCGCAACCTGTGTACCCGATGCTCCTACTGGCGCAGAAATCCCTCCTGGGAGTCATTAATGTCAGATTTTCCGTCGTACAACTTCTGCTCCATCTCCTGACGGTTGTTGGAGTGTATCAGATGAAAGTGGGAACGAAGGGGGCGGTCGCGAGAACCATACTTAAAGGCAGGGAATTGAGAACTCAAGCACTCTCCAGATTTTCATCGAAAGTTACTAATATTCAAAATATTCACGATTTGGGACAAGCCATTCTGGAAACAGTAGGAAGAAGTGCTGGAGCATCGAAGGCTGCAATCTTTGTTTTGCAAGTTGAGGAAAATCGGTATAGAGCCGTTTCAAGTTTCGGATTTTCTCCTGATCATCCTGTTATTCAGAATGGATGGGCTATCTCTGATAATCTGCCACAATTATTACTATTTACGCAGGCAAAGGTCTCCATTGGGGATTTAAAAAGTTTAGACTCCAATGAAGGCGAGAGGCGTATAGCCGACATATTAGAAAATGCTGGATTAGAGTTGTTTTATCCGATCTTTGGGAATAACCAATTATTAGGTGTGTTGGCGCTTGGCCCTACGTCTAGTGAAGCCATTCGGATGATGGGTGGAAAAACTTTTTGGAATACGATTATTCAAGAATCTGCCTTAGCTTTAGAAAATGCCATTTTGCGAGAAGAAATTCACCGATCTCAAAATTTGCTTTGCCAAGTGGACCGCCTACGGTCCCTTGAAGCCATGGCCAATGGATTGACTCAGGAACTTCATAGTCCGTTAGTCTCAATTAAAGCTTTTGTGCAAGTAGCTGAATTGCGACGTCATGACGGGGAATTTATGGATAGGCTTCATCGTATAGTTGGAGAGGATCTTGCGAAGATAGAAGCATTAACCAAAGAGATAAGAGAATATGTCAAGCCCTTATCGGGATCATTGAATGCAAAAGCCCATATCCACGATATCATTGATTCTTGTCTTTTGTTTGTGGCGAGCAATCCTTCTTACCATAAGACGATGATTGAGAAGATGTTTAGTCCAGATGTTCCGATGATCTCCGTAGATCGCCAAGGGCTCATGCAGGCCATTTTCAATGGGCTATTATTTCTCTTAAAGGATCCCTTGCAATTATCTGGAACTTTGCGAATTGAAACAGAAGCTGATCCACAGGTTTTGGGGCAAAATTGGCTTCAAGTTGCGGTGTGGTGGAAAGCAGAAAAAACGTCACTGGATTCTAAGCTGGTTTCAATAGAGGAATGGGACTTTGATAATTTCATACTTGATGAACCTGATCCTTCCGCCACGCAGGGGTTAATCCTTGCTCATCAAATTATTCAACGTCATTCTGGGCGTTTTCAGCTTTTGACCAATGAGCGTGGTATTCTTGGATTTCAAATCCAACTGCCCCTCAGGATACCCTATGACAATGAGTATTCCTTGACTTCCTTTCGTAACCCCGCCATTCCTCTTAAGCAAGTGAAGGTAACCCCAGACGCTGAACATCTTTTTCCGTAAAACAATTCTGGTAGAATCCTGGTTGTTGGATGCGGACACTCCCTCGGAGTCAGGCCATTGATGGTCGAATGGCGTCATTCTTCCTTTATGAAGAGCTTCTCTCAAAATGAACGTTCCGTTTTTGACCATGTGCCATTGGTTGTCTATCAGTGCATTCAACAGGGAATTGATCGGAAATTTGAGTTTGTGAGTCCGTTCATCCATTCCTTGATAAGCCTAACTCCTGAGCAACTAATCC